>JAYUPZ010000078.1:0-4944 GCA_043759805.1 Myxococcales bacterium
CGTGTGCATGTCATGACCGGCAGCTGCGGCCCCTCAGTTAGACCCGATGGAGGCCCCGACAACGACGTCCAGCCCGGCACTTGCGATGGCATGTCCCCCCCGACTGGCCTCACCGCCGTCAAGCTCCTCGCAACCAGCGCTCATTTCGCCTTTCGAAACGCTGACGAAGGCGGCAGACCCGTCTCGGAATACGAAATTCGCTACATCGAAGGGCAGGTCATCGACGAGGCCACCTTCTCTCAGGGCATCCCTGCGCCAGTCGTTGCACCTGGACCGCGGGGCGCCCCGGCCGAAATTGACTTGCTCGGCCTCAAACCTTCCACAAAGTATGTTCTGGCAATTCGCGCCAAAAGCTCGTGTCAATCCGTGTCGCCGTTGGTCAGTGTCCCGTTCGAGACCGACCAGCTCGTCTTCGCGCAACTTTCAGGCTGTTTCATTGCGACGGCGGCCTTTGGTTATCCGCAAGCTGAAAAGCTGGGTGGCCTGCGCTGGGCCCGGGATGTGTCCGTCGCGCGAAGCCCCCTTGCCCACGAGGCGGTTGACGCCTACTACCGCAGCAGTCCTGCCCTTGCGGCGGCTTTGGCTACCAGCGAACCTGCGCGGGCGGCCGTTAGAGTGGTGCTGGATCCCCTTGTGGAGCTTTTCGGCTCCCTACAAACGCTGCGCGCCAAACCGTAGATCGGCATGTGTTCCGCAAAAATCGTTTCTTTCCGTTGACTTCGGAAAACCGATTCTTATAATCCGACCTCCCTGCCGCCTAGATTTCCCTAACGTGTGCGCCGGGGGCCAACGAGACACTGGAATTTAAAGGTCTTTTTCGAGATATGCCTACGATCAATCAACTAGTCCGTCGCGGACGTTCCCTGCAACGCCGCAAGACTGCCTCTCCGGCGCTTAAAGCCTGCCCGCAACGTCGTGGCGTTTGCACCCGCGTCTACACCACCACGCCAAAGAAGCCCAACTCGGCTCTTCGCAAGGTGGCTCGTGTTCGCTTGACCAATGGCATGGAAGTGACCACGTACATCCCCGGCGAAGGACACAACCTTCAAGAGCACTCAGTTGTGCTTATCCGCGGCGGCCGCGTCAAGGATCTCCCCGGCGTCCGATATCACATCGTTCGCGGCAGCTTAGATACCACTGGCGTAACGAACCGGAAGCAAGGGCGCTCTAAATACGGCGCCAAGCGTCCGAAGTAGTCCCTGATTTACCTCCCGCAACCGCCTTCCACAAGACAAGCAAGAAGAAGAGATGCCACGTAAAGGTGAAGTCCCAAAGCGCAAGCAGCTTCCAGATCCGAAGTACACGGACCAGGCTCTAGAGACGCGTCGCCGCGTCACCAAGTTTATCAACACGGTGATGGAATCGGGCAAAAAGGCCGTCGCCGAGGGGATCGTTTACGGCTCCTTCGATCTCGTCGCTGAAAAAGCGAAAGACGACCCTGTAAAAGTTTGGGATCGCGCCTTGTCGAATGTGCAACCCCGCCTTGAGGTGAAGAGCCGCCGCGTCGGTGGCGCAACCTACCAGGTGCCCATTGACGTGCGCGCCGATCGCGCCATGACGCTCGGCATGCGTTGGTTGATCCAAGCCGCTCGCTCCCGCAACGACGGTCGCACAATGGTGGAGAAGCTGGCCAACGAATTGGTCGACGCTTCCAACAACCGCGGCGCCGCCGTCAAGAAGCGTGAAGACACGCATAAAATGGCGGAGGCCAACAAAGCCTTCTCTCACTACCGCTGGTAGTGACTGCTTGCATGTTCGCCAAAAATAAACTTTTTAACTTTGTCCGAAAAACTTAATAGTGTGGCCCCAGAGCCCCATAACTTTGGGGCCAAACGAGTGAGGAAATCGAGGGCATCGAGCAGGGGATTGAAGGGAGAGTCCAAAGGGCATTGGTCTTTTGGGATTTCCATTCAGTTAACCTACCACCGCCGCGACCACGTCTCACTCGACAGCAAACCCTGACAACGGACCTCTCAGCGCCTCGACTTTCGTCGGCATAGGCATTGGGTGCGCGTTGGAAAGCTCGAGAACAGTCGTGATCCGTCCTACCCCCATCGACCTAACCCGAAACATCGGGATCATGGCGCATATCGATGCGGGTAAAACCACGACCACTGAACGGATTCTTTTCTACACCGGCGTTTCGCGCAAAATGGGCGAGGTCGATGAAGGAACAGCCACGATGGATTGGATGGAGCAGGAGCAGGAGCGCGGCATCACCATCACGGCCGCAGCGACGACCTGCTTCTGGCGCGCCCACCGCATCAACATCATCGATACGCCGGGACATGTCGACTTCACTATGGAAGTAGAACGAAGTCTGCGCGTTCTTGACGGAGCTGTGGCGGTGTTTTGTGCAGTTGCCGGCTTTCAGCCACAATCCGAAACGGTGTGGCGTCAGGCCGAGAAGTACGGCGTGCCGCGTTTGGCATTCATCAACAAGATGGATCGCACGGGCGCAGACCCTTGGCGCTGCGTGGACCAAATTCGCGAACGAGCCAAGGCCCACCCCATCGTCACGCAGATTCCACTTGGAATGGAAGATGCCTTTACCGGAGTCATCGACCTTGTAACGATGAAGGCTTTCGAGTGGGCAGGCGACGTCACCGGCGCGCTTTTCAACATCGTCGAAATTCCCGCAGATCTTGTATCAAGCGCCAAGAAGGCGCGAACCGTCATGGTTGAGGCCCTTGGCGAAGTGGATGACGAAATTCTGGCTCTTTACGTGGAAGGCGCCGAGATCTCGCAAGATCGAGTACGAGCAGCTCTTCGGCGTGCGACCATCGCGGGCCTTGCGGTGCCGGTACTAATGGGTGCCGCGTTTCGCAACCGCGGTGTGCAACCTTTACTTGATGCGGTTGTCGACTATCTGCCGGCGCCGTCGGACCTGCCACCAGTGCAGGGGACCAGCCCCGAGGGCGAGGTGATTTTCCGCGCCGCTGTCGGCGAGCAGCCGTTTGCCGCGCTGGCCTTCAAGCTCATGGCTGACGCGTACCTTGGACAGCTCACTTACATCCGCGTGTACTCGGGCCAGGTCGCCGCAGGAGACACTTTGTTAAACGCGAACACTGGCAAGCGTGAGCGCGTCGCGCGCCTGTTTCGGATGTTTGCGAACCGACGTGAGGAGATCAAGCTAGCGGCTTCCGGTGACATTGCCGCTATCTCTGGGCTTCGGGCCACGGCAACCGGGGCAACGCTGTGCGACCCCGCCTCGCCCATCAAACTGGCGCTCATTGATGTTCCCACGCCAGCCGTCCGGCTCACGATCGAGCCCAAAAACCAGGTCAGCGCCGACAAATTGGTCGATGCTCTGCGGCGCTTGGCCCTCGAAGATCCTTCCTTTGAAGTGTCATACGACTCGGAAACCGGCCAGACCATCTTGGCCGGGGTTGGCGAATTGCACCTTGAAATCCTCGTTGATCGACTCGTGCGCGAGTTCGGCGTTGAGGCCCGCGTGGGTAGACCACAAGTCGCCTATCGCGAAACCGTAACCCGAACGTTCGACGCGGAATCTCGGCACGATGTGCAGGTTGGGATGCGGGGTCAGTTCGCACATGTAGTGCTGCGCATTGAGCCTGCAGCCGTGGGAACGGGCCTGAGCTTTATCGACCGCTCAACGGAACTGCAGATTCCCCGCGCCTTTGTCCCGGCCATCGAGCGGGGCGTACGCAACTGTTTAGGTTCCGGAATTCTCTGCGGGTATCCCGTCACGGATGTGACCGTCACCGTGTCGGGCGGCAGCTTTCACCCCGTCGATTCGAGCGAGCAAGCGTTCGAGATCGCGGCGTCACCAGCTGCATCTGCTGCAGGTCGGGGTGCCACCCCAGCTCTCCTTGAACCCGTCATGACTCTCGAAGTTATGGTTCCCACTGAGTTCACAGGTGAAATTACTGGAAATTTAATGTCGCGCCGGGGACGAGTTCTTGCTATTGAAGCGCGCGGTACTGTGCAGGCCCTTTCGGCGGAGATTCCTCTCGCCAACATGTTTGGGTACGCAACGGACCTCAGGTCGCTGTCGCAAGGGCGCGCAACCTTCACGATGCAGTTTTCCCACTACGGCCCTGTTCCCTCTCACGTGTCACAGTCCATCCTCGAACGCGTGCGAGGCGCTTGAGATAAAAATCGAAGGATTACGAAAATGGCGAAAGAGAAATTTAACCGCAATAAACCCCACTTGAACGTTGGCACAATTGGCCACGTCGATCATGGGAAGACCACTTTGACCGCTGCCATCACCAAGGTGCAGATGGACAAGGGTAAAGCGAAGTTCATGGCGTACGACCAGATCGACAAGGCGCCAGAAGAACGCGAACGCGGCATCACCATTTCTATTGCGCACGTGGAATACGAATCAGACCTTCGGCACTACGCACACGTCGATTGTCCAGGCCACGCCGACTACATCAAGAACATGATCACGGGCGCAGCGCAGATGGACGGCGCAATCCTTGTGGTCAGCGCGCCTGATGGTCCGATGCCACAAACCCGCGAACACATCTTGTTGGCGCGCCAGGTTGGCGTTCCTGCAGTGGTTGTATTTCTGAACAAGGTCGACATGATCGACGCAGCCGACGCCGAGCTGCTTGATCTGGTCGAACTGGAACTGCGCGAGTTGTTGAGCAAGTACCAGTTCCCTGGTGACGACACACCAATCATTCGCGGTAGCGCTTTGAAGGGCCTTGAAGGCGACAAGAGTGAAATCGGCGTGCCCGCGATTGAGAAGTTGATCAACGCTTTGGACACGTACATTCCGCAGCCGAAGCGCGAGATCGACAAGCCCTTCTTGATGCCCGTCGAAGACGTGTTCACGATCTCGGGCCGCGGCACCGTGGTCACGGGTCGTGTCGAGCGCGGCAAAGTGAAGGTGGGCGAAGAAATCGAGATCATCGGTTTGCGCGACACCCAGAAGTCAGTCGTCACGGGCGTTGAGATGTTCCGCAAGCT
>JAYUPZ010000079.1:0-4944 GCA_043759805.1 Myxococcales bacterium
CAGCAGACGGTTTTTTGTGGGTCGGAGGCGGCGATGGGTTGCGACGTTACGATGGCACGCGGGTTGACGTTGTCGCAATCGACGGCGCGGCGGGTGAAAACGTACGGCGTTTGTGGGTGGACGGAAGCGATCGACTGTGGGTCGCGACCGGAGACGGCTCTCTTGAACCGACGGGTCGGGTGTCGCCCGACCTTGTAGACTGGCGGGGGTCGAACGCCCGGCTCTTGCAACTGCGCGAGGGCGTGTTGTCGCCACCCGAGTTTGCCCGACATTTGCCGAGTCCCTGGGTTTGGGCGATGGCAGATGAGGGCACCGTTCGCTGGTTTGGCACCGAGGCCGGCATACTGGAAGTAAGCAGAGACCAGCACCGGATACTTGGTCCCAAGGACGGTCTACCCCATCCCTTTGTGACGTCGCTCGCCGTCCGCAATGGGACGTTGTGGATCGGAACGATGCGGGGCCTCGCACGGATGAAGTCAGGACGCATCGAAACGGTGGTGCCCGACCTCCCGGTGATTGCGCTTGCCATGCGGGACGACGGCTCCTTGTTTGTCGCGGCTCCCCAGCACTTTTTCGCAATCGCGCCCGATGGCAAACAAACTGAGCTCGCACGGGTTCCGGGCTGGAACTTGTCGGCGGGGGTCGCGATGCAGGGTAAAGATCAGTTCATTTCCATCGGAGATGAGGTGACACGATTTGCGGAGGGCAGTTCAACACAGAACGGTGTGACGGGTCTTGTGTCGCACATGCGCAGTGACTCGGGTGTGGAATCGATTTTCATCGATCGCGAAGAAAATCTGTGGGTGGCAGGACTCGACGGGGTTCTGCGCATCCACAGAACGCCGGTCGAGGTCGTTGCGGGCTCCGAGAGAAAAGCCGTCTTCGGGATGTTGCGCCGAAAAAACAACGAACTCTGGCTCTCGACGGCGAGCGGAATCATGGCTTTTGTCGGCAGTAAACGTACTGCGTTTTACCCGAGCGGCGACCCGATCGGAACGTGGGCTCCGCGCGCCCTGACGGAGTCTGCCAGCGGTCGGCTATTTCTCGCCGGAATCACGGGAGGGGTCATGGAGCTTGTGGGAAGCGCGTGGGTGCGACGCGCTTTCGGCGGTGATGCCTCCGCCTTCAGCTCGGATGTCATCTCGACCACCGCAGACGGGGCCCTTTGGGTTTCCTCCAGCAATTCTCCCGATCTATTGCGTGTCGACCTTGCCGACTTTGGCAAACAAACTGTTATTGGTGTGGAGCAGGGCCTTTGCAACAGCCGACACGGGCCGATGTTGCTCGCCCGCGACGACACGTTCTGGGCCGGATCTCACGATGGAGGCCTCTCGCAATGGAAAGACGGCCAGGCACGCTGCTTGCGCACAGGAGACGGTCTCGCAAGCGATGGTATCGCCTCGCTTTTTGAGCTTTCGAATGGTGACATCCTTGTGGGGAGCCTCAAGCCCGCTGGGTTGTCCGTAATACGAAACAGCCGTGTTTTGGGCCTGCGCGATCAATCGGAATCGCGGCGCGATCACATCTTTGCAATGATCGACGATGGGCGCGGTCAGTTTTGGATGACGACCATGCGTGGGGTCAAAACGACCGCCCTGTTGAAACTTGAAAACTGGATTGCCGGCAAAAGCAAACCACCGGTGTGGCAAAGAATTGGGGTCCCGGAGGGCCTGCCCTCGTGGGAAAACATGTCGTGGTTTGGACCCAACATCGCCCTGCACGAGGAACGCAAGGTGGCCGTTCCCACCGTGCTGGGACTTGCATTGATCGACACATCTGTAAAGCCAGCCCAGAAACACACACGCGTGCTCATTGACGAGGTTCGCGCCTCGGGCCGTCGGGCGGGCATTGGCAAGATTTCACTTGATCCCGACCGAGCCGATCTTGAGATCCGTTACACCCTCCCCGATCTTTCGTCCGGCAACGATCTGATGTTCGAGCATCGCCTCGATGGCCTTGATGTCGAATGGACCGCAGCGGGGGCAAGGCGCCAGGCGTATTACGCATCGCTCGCCCCGGGTCGCTATCGTTTTCGCGTTCGGGCGCGCGACAAGGGTGGTCAACAGGTCGGTGGCATGGCCGAGCTTCCCTTCGAGGTTCTTCCCTTTCTCTGGCAACGTCCCGAGATCATTGCGGCCGGTGTCGCTGGTTTTATCTTGCTGCTCGCCCTCTTGTATCGCCAGCGCATCCGTCAGGTGGAGGTACGGTTCTCCGTGATCCAAGAAGAGCGTGGCCGCATTGCGCGCGATCTGCATGACAACCTGGCGCAGGGACTTACCTCGATAGCCCTGCATCTGGATACCATCACCCTGGCCGAGGCCGTTCCTGAAGATCTGCGAGAGATTGCCGACCGTGCACGCATTGTTCTTGATCGCGTGCAAAGCGAAGCCCGGAGTGCAATCTGGGATCTGCGTGCCCAGCGGGTGGGAACGCTTTCGATAGCGGATTCGGTGAAACAGGCTGCCCGACGTGCAGCGGAAGGCGCTTCGGTGGAACTTATTTTTCGAAACCAGGGCGCGCAGCCGACCTCGACTGGGCGTGCTGCCGCTCTCGAACACGAGTTGCCCCAGATTGCGCAGGAGGCCGTCACCAACGCGATTCGACATGGCCAATCGACACGGATTGAGATTCGACTAACTCAGAATGATCAGGGTTTGTCGTTGCAAATTATCGACGATGGAAAGGGCTTTGACCCCCGTACGCGGGAAGCCACACCGGCCTCGAATGTATCCGACGGACATTTTGGTATCGTGGGGATGCGCGAACGTACAGCGAGAGTCGGTGGCCTACTCGTGATCACGCGCAATCCTGAACGCGGCATGTGCGTCGAGCTGCGAATTCCGGGTAGTGTCGCAGAGAGAAAATAAACATGACCTCAGCCAGCGTTCAAACCAAAATTCGCGTTCTCTTGATTGAGGACAACCAGCTCACGCGTCTTGGTGTGTCCACGCTGCTCGCTTCGCAACCCGATCTGTCCATCGTTGGCGAGGCCGAGGACGGTGGCGTTGGCATCGCGCTTTACAAGAAACTGCAACCGGATGTCACGCTTGTCGATCTGCGTTTACCCGTGTTCGACGGCGTCCAGGTGATGAACGCACTCAAAGAATATGACCCGGCAGCGAGGGTCCTTATTTTGACCCACTACGACGGCGACGAAAACATCTTCCGCGCCCTGCGGGCAGGCGCGCTGGGCTATTTGACCAAGGATGCCCCGGGTGAGCAAATCTTGGCGGGCGTGCGTGCCGTGGCGAATCGACAGCGCTACGTCCCCAACGAGATCTTGCAACAACTTGCCGAACGGACGCTGTATGTCCCGTTGACGCCGCGAGAACAACAAATCCTGGAGCACCTCTCTTTGGCCGAGGGCAGCCGGACCATTGCCGACGCGCTCGGTATTTCAGAGCGCACCGCGACCACACATATCGGCAATTTACTGGGCAAGCTTGGCGCGAAGACGCGGGCCGAGGCTGTTCGTGTTGCACGCAGCCGCGGTTTACTCGGCATTGATCGGTAGCACAAGCGGAACATCGCCCGCTCAACCGCACTACAAATTCTGCTTGAGCGCTTCGGCCTGTGCGTGGGTGCGCAGGCTTTCAACGATGTCGTTCAGATCGCCATCAAGGATGGCGGGCAGACCGTGTTTCGTGAGGCCAATGCGGTGGTCGGTCAGGCGATCTTGCGGGAAGTTGTAAGTCCGAATCTTCTCCGAACGATCCCCGCTGCCGATCTGGCTGCGACGGTGCTCGCGCTCGGCAGAATTCTTCTTCTCAAGCTCAATCTCGTAAAGCTTCGCGCGTAGGATCTTCATCGCCATCGCACGGTTCTTGTGCTGACTTTTTTCTTGCTGACAGTGGACGATGAGTCCCGACGGCAAGTGGTGCAACCGCACGGCGGAATCGGTTGTGTTCACGGACTGGCCGCCCGGGCCTCCTGAACGCATCACGTCGATCTTCAAATCCTTGGCGTCGATCTCGATGTCGACCTCCTCGGCCTCAGGCATGACAGCGACCGTGGCAGTTGACGTGTGAATGCGTCCCTGTGCTTCGGTTGCGGGGACGCGTTGCACGCGGTGAACGCCCGACTCAAACTTCAACTGTGAAAACACACCCTCACCGGCGATATCGGCGACAATTTCCTTGATCCCGCCGGCGGAGGCGGCAGATTGCGAGACGATCTCCACTTTCCAGCGGCGTCGCTCGGCAAAGCGCGCGTACATTCGAAACAGATCGGCGGCGAACAACGCGGCTTCCTCACCGCCGGTGCCAGCCCGAATTTCCAGCAAGATGTTCTTGTTGTCGTTCGGATCGCGGGGCAGCAGCAGGACCTTCATCCGCTCCTCAAGCGTGCTGCGCCTCGGTTCAAGCTCGGCGATGTCCATCGAGGCGAGCTCGCGCATTTCTGCGTCCTGGAGCATCAGCTTCGACTCGTCGATGCGCTTGCACATTTCGCGGTATTCGCGCAGCGCATTCACCAATTCTTCCGTGGCCGCTCGCTCCTTGGTCAGCTCCCGCAGCATCTTTGGCTGGGTAAGCACCTTTTCATCGGTAAGTTGCGCGGAGATCTCGTCGAAACGGTTTTCGATCGAGTCGAGCTTGGAGAGAAGAAGATCGTCGAGCATGTTCGCCGTTTGCGAGCTGGAGGCTGCGGCAATACCCGCGCCGAAGCACGGCACAAGCCGCACTTCGTATCACATCCAACTCGCGGCAGAAACCCTTAAGGGGTCGTGCCACCGGCCGCCGGCTTTTTCGCATATCGCTTGTTGAAGCGATCGATGCGGCCACCGACGTCGAGAAACTTCTGCTTGCCCGTGTAGAACGGATGACAGTTGGCGCAGATATCAACCATGAACGCTCCACGGGTCGTGAAGGTTTCAATCTTGTTGCCACAGGCGCAGGAGATGGTGGAAGCTTTGTATGCGGGATGAATGCCAGATTTCGGCATGGG
>JAYUPZ010000080.1:0-4930 GCA_043759805.1 Myxococcales bacterium
CAAACGCCTTGCTCGAACTGCGGGCTTTTCAGCTCGTTCGAGGACAGGGGCTCCTGGCAACCGTAGCACAGTGCGTAACTTCCAGGTGCAAGGGCATGATCGACCGAGACCCGTTGATCGAAGACAAAGCATTCGCCTTGCCATTTGGAACGCAGGGCAGGGATCGTTTCCATGTACTTCAGGATCCCACCCTTGAGGTGGAATACCTGGGGAAAGCCCTCCTGCAAAAGCAGCGACGACGCTTTTTCACAGCGAATGCCGCCCGTGCAATACATGGCTACCTTGGTGTGTCGGGCGGGATCGAGGTTCTTGCGGACCCAGCCCGGAAAATCCGTAAAGTTGTCGATATTGGGATCGACGGCGCCCGTGAAGGTGCCGAGTCGAGTTTCGTAGGCGTTGCGCGTGTCGATCAGAAACACGGATGGATCGCCGATGAGTGCATTCCAGTCTTGCGGCTCGACGTAGGTTCCCACGCGAGCTGTCGGCGAAACCGAACGGTCACCGATGGTCACGATTTCTTTCTTGAGCCGCACCTTCAAACGGTGAAAGGGCGGCGTGCTACAAATCGACTCCTTCGCTTCCAGATCGGCAAAGGCTGCCAGGGCACGCAAATAGCCAAGCAACGCGTCGATACCAGCGCGTGGACCCGCCACCGTCGAATTGATCCCCTCCTCGGCAAGCAGAACCGTGCCCTTGACGCCTTGCGCGCGACAGAGCGTTTCGATTGGCGCTTGCAACGCTGCGAAATCGGGTAACCCGACAAACTTGTAAAACGCGGCAACAACCACGGTGGCCATGGCGGTTGACTCTAGCATTCATAGGACGGGTTACACGACCCGGCCCATTGCCGGATCGGTGAAGCTGGCTTTTCCGGTTTCGATGTGGCCCGCGTAACGATGGGAGAAACCGGAGAAGCGCTTGGCCGTGATTTGCAGGTCATACCAGCCGTGACTGTTCGACAGATCGAAGACAATCGTTGTCACGGCATGCTCTGCGATCGTATGGATTTGCGGAAGGGCGCCATAGGAAAGGTCGTTTACAAGGATCGTGCGGGGCTGCGACCCCGAATTTCCAATGGTCAGTTGCACATTGCCGCTGGCCATCGCGCCGTTTCGTTCCGCCTCGCACCGTATCTGGAGGGGTGGATCAAGCGCGTTGCCCGAGAAGGCGCGAAAAAAGCCGTTTGGGCCGTAAACCCTCAGGGCATGGGAGGCCCGAGCGAACGTGTCGAGCGTCCAAGCATCTTCAAGTAGGTCGCCCGCGACGAGCGCAAACGCGCGCGGATTTTTACCGTCATTGGCGTAAACGGAAAAGGGTGCGCCCGCGGATTGCGCACCAAAAAGATTGGTGCCTGCCCGGAAGCGTATTCGAAACGAGCGCCGGTCCGGTGCCAGTACACCGTCGACTTCCAGCTGATAGGGGATGGCGGCCGCAACACGAATCCCTTTCTCCTGGGTCGGCAAAAAGTCTGCTTTCTGCGGGTCTCGACGGGCCAGCTGGATCTGGCTTTTGGACAGTGGTCCATACCAGGAAGGTTCTGGCTTGTATTGCGATCGATGAATCGACTCTACAAAAATTTCTCTTTGCAGCGGAGCAAGGTTCTCGTTCGTGGAATCGTGATACGGAATGAACACAGAACTGAGATCGCCACAGATCGCCCGTCGAAACGCACTGATATTTGGCTCGATGACGGGGCGGCCAAGTTTTCTTCCAAGGAATTGCTCCAGAAACTGAAGAATCGATGTGTGATCGAATACCTGAGAATTGATCCGGCCCCCGCGGCTCCAGGGTGATGCCACAAGCAGGGGTACGCGGTATCCGAGACCCAGAACGCCACCACGCGCCGTTTCTTTGGGTTGGCGTTTCAGGTCGTCCTGCAGGGTCAGATACTCGGCGGCACAGTCAATACTGGCCGACGCCTTTCCCGACAGCGGAACATCTAAAATTGGCGGTGTGAAGGGCGGTACATGGTCGAAGTATCCATCGTTCTCATCGTAACAAAGTATGAAGATCGTCTTTTTCCAGACCGCCGGGTTCTGGGTCAAGATGTCGAGCGTCTCTGAAACGTACCACGATCCATAGAACGGCGACGCGGGGTGGTCGGAGAAGTTTTTGGGAGCCACCAGCCACGATACGGTTGGCAAGTTGCCCCTCCCGACATCCTTGCGAAACTGATGCAGCACGTCGCCGCGAGGCACGCTCATTTCGCGTACGGTAGCCCCGTCCCGATACTGCAGCCTGGTCAATTGATGATAATTCGGATCGCCCACGTTGGTGGTGAACGCGCGTTCGGCCAGCCTCTTTTGCCGCGGTGATCGGGGCAGAGGACGGCCAGTGGACTTTTCGATGCGGCTACGATGTAGTTGGTATGCCGGGTGGGAGCGGACATTGTACTGCGCAAAGAACTCAAGCGGATTGTCGCCGAAATTGCCGAGCCAGTTCCTTTCTTCGCCGTTCAACCCCACGTCGATGTCCAGTTCGTTTTGATAAACTTTCCAGGAGATACCAAGTTCTTCGAGGCGCTCCGGAAACGTTTTCCAGGATGCGGGCATACCGTTATCGATTTCGACGTTGCGTACCCGGGGGATCGAGTGAGAATTCTCGCGGGTCGTGCCCGTCCACAGGTACAACCGATTGGGCGAAGTTCCCGTCAGTGACGAACAGAAGCTTTGATCGCAGAGCGTGAAAGCGTCGGCGAGAGCATAATAATACGGAAGATCTTCGCGAGTGTGGTAGCCGAGCGTGAGTGGTATCTCGGGGTGGTCGGTTTGTTTCGCCTCAAGCCAACCGTCGTACTTACCGCCGTTGCGCGCATCGGTCTGATCATGCCAGTTGTGTGGTACGGAACCGAGCCAGGTGGCGTTGGTGTCGCGCAGGTTCAGACGAAAGGGGGCGTGGGTCTCGCCTTTTGCATTGGATTGCAGCCATACGGGATTGCCGTTGGGCAGGGTGATGGCGCGCGGGTCGGCAAAACCTCGGACCCCCTGCAACGAACCGAAGGTGTGATCGAAGCTTCGGTTCTCCTGCATCAAGATCACAACATGCTCGGCATCGGTATAGGTGCTGCCGGGTGCGGGATTGATTGCCATCGCCCGACGAATCGACGTTGGGATCACTCTGGACAGCCCTGCCGTTCCCGCCAGCGCGGCCGCATGTTGCAAGAACCTTCTGCGCGAGTCCATCGTGGCCGTCACCAAAAATGGTAGCAGAAGAAGGGCTCATCACGTGTGGGAGGTGATGCGCAATATTAGCGCGGTTCGACGCACAAAAAGTTGCAAAAGATTTGTTTGACCGACCTGAATTCGGCGCACACGACATCGAAGGTAAGCGCATGGCTGGATTTGGACACCTTGCGGTCGGGTTGGAACCGTTTTGCCAAGGCGCGGGCGCGAAACGTGGGTAATGTGTCCGTCCATGCGTAGCCCCGGTCGCCTGATCTCCGTCGTGACCACAGCGGTGGTCCTCTTTGCGTGCCGCCCGCCTCAACCGCATTCCGTATCGAATTCTACGACACGGCCGCTGGTGGATCGCGTGGTGCTCATTAGCATCGACGGGCTGATGCCTGGGGTGTACATGGAACCCGATGCGCACGGACTGTCGGTTCCAACGTTGAGGCGACTCGCGCGTGAGGGTGTCCGAAGTCCTGGGGCTCAACCTGTCTTCCCGGGCGTGACCTATCCGTCACACACCACCATCGCAACGGGTCTATTGCCGCGAGATCACGGCATCGTAACCAACACGGTACTGGATCCGCTTGGGCGCAATCAAAAGGGTTGGTACTGGTATGCCGAGGACATTCGTGGCGTAACCTTGTGGGACGCCGTCGAGGCCGACGGTCGACACGCAGCAATCATTAACTGGCCCGTGACCGTGGGGGCCCGCGTGACCGCGGTCGTTCCCGAGCTTTGGCGTGCCGGTACCCGCGAGGACGCCAAACTCAGTCGGGCTGTGTCCACTCCCGGACTCCTCGAAGCTGTTGGGCGCGTCCATTCCGATTTCTGGCAGCGGTTCACGCCGCCCGAGGTGGCCGACAGTGCAACGGTAGATGTCGTGTTGTACGCGCTTTCGCAATACAAACCGGCGCTTGTCATGGCACACATCTGGCAAACCGACACACAACAACATCGATTTGGTCCATGGAGCCCGCAGGCAAAAGCCGCGATCGAGGAAGCGGACGCGCAGCTCGGTCGCATCGTTGCAGAACTGGAAGCTGGACCCGGGATGCAGCGATCGTTGGTCGTGGTCGTGTCGGATCATGGATTCACGACGGCGAAATATGAAGTTCGCCCGGCTGTCATGCTGTTGGAGGCGGGGCTTATGCAGGCGGACGCGGAAGGCGTTTTGCAGTCCTGGCAGGTGGGGGTCAACTCGCTCGACGGCCTCGCGATGTTCTATCTGGCAGAGGGCGCGGACGAAGCCCTGATCATTCCCAGGTTGCGGTCAATGTTCGAGGCGCGTAGTCAGGGCGCCGATGCTTTCGTATCACGAGTCTTCTCGCGAGAAGAAATCGCTGCGCAGGGAGGTGATTCTCGCGCCGTTCTCGCGGTCGAACCCGCGAAGGATCATGTGTTCGTGGCGGGACACGACGGCCCGCTTGTCCGGCCCGTGGTAACGCCGGGTAAACATGGCTTTCCACCCGATCGTCCGGAAATGCGAACTTCCCTCGTGATATGGGGCGGTGTTGTATCGCCTGGTTTGGTCGCAGACGCGCGTCTTATGGATGTGGGTCCGACGGTTGCGCATGCCCTTCAGGTTCGATTGCCTTCAAGCAAGGGCCGCGTCCTACCGGTGTTCAGAAACTAGGTCGAACCGAGGATCGCGGATTACGCAATGCATTGCAGGCAGTTCCTTCCGCTTCGCCCTTGACGGGGTATCAGACAACGAGGCATACATTCGCCTCCTGTTGAATTTTTCGGCAGGAGGCGGCGTC
>JAYUPZ010000081.1:0-10281 GCA_043759805.1 Myxococcales bacterium
CAGTCGCGACGAAAGCTTCTGCTTTTTCGCCGAAAATCCTGTGCGTTGCAAAGCCCTCGTTCTGCGCAGTGAAGCGCCGTGTGGTGATCCGGGCGCAGCGCAAGATTGCATCCCGGCGGTTCGTTTCTGGCAAGGCATCGTGCCGGATAACGAGATCGCGCCGCGATTCGATACCACCGCGCTACAAAAAGACGAAGGGTTGTACTTCAAGCTGCGTTTTCTCTCGAATACGGACAAACGCGATCGATTGCACATCACTGCCCCCCCGCGAGGACTCGGTATTTCCTGGCCGATGCAGAGCACATCGACCGTTCCCACCGCCCCCCGAGACAGTGGCTACTGGAAACACCCGCTGTCGGCCTCCGCAGTTCACGTGTCGTTTCGCGGCTCAAGCTCGGCCAAGCTGATGTTTCAACCGGGTGGTCTTGCAGCCGGCACCATTCCTCTGCAACCGCCCTCCGAATCCGCGGCGGCCTCACTTATCGTTGTCCTAACCGATGAACGCGGTCACGAGCGCCGCTGCACCGTGGTGCGCGAGACCCGCGGGGCGGTAGAGTTCACAACCCACGTGGCCGCGTCGGGAGGCTTTGTCACCGGATCCCTCGACGCGGAGGCGTTCGGATGCGACGATGGTGGAACCGCCAAGGTCGAGGCGACCTTCCGCCTCGCCATTCTCGACACGCGCTAATTCCATGTCCCCTAGCCCCGCACCGAGAGCACACGTATCACGAGCTCCACTCTCCGACCCAGACGATGGCACGGGTGGGCGTCGTCGCCTGGGCATTCTGTCGACGATAGGCATGCTGGCGGGTGCTGCCCTCGCCTTCTTTGGATTTTTCTGGATTCTTGACCTGTGGATCGCGGGACGCGTTGACGAGGCCGCGACGGGTGGAATCACAGCGTTTCTCGACTTCGACACCGAGACATTGCAAAACACCCTCAGCAGCCTTGCGTCGATCATCGTTGCGGTCTTCGGCATTGCAATCACGGTCGTATCCATCGTCGTGCAACTCGCCGCGACCCGTTATTCGTCTCACATCGCGCGCATGTTCTTTCACGACCGCACGAATCTTGCGATCATGAGCTTCTTTGTGGTGGCCTCTCTCGACGTGGTTTGGGTCAGCCTTGGCATTCGTTCCGACTACGTTCCCGAATGGTCTGTCGGCGTATCGCTCATCGTTCTATCGGCCAGCTTGTTGCTGTTGATCCCTTATTTTGCCTACGTTTTCGACTTTCTGGATCCCGCGGGAATCGTCGCACGCATCGGCAATCTGATCTTGCGCGCCGCCACAGAACATCGCACCCCCGAACACCGCATGGGGCAACGACAGGCCGACGCCGCGCAGAGCGTGGAGCACCTTGCGGACGTTGCGGTCAATGCCCTTTCAAACAAGGACAAGGTCATTGCGGCCCGCGCGATTGCGACGCTGCGCCATGTGTTGACGACTTATCTCGGGCAAAAACAACGGATTGCGGACGAAGCCTCCGGCCCAAGCTGGTTCCGAATTGCCGGTCGATTGCAAACCGACCCCGACTTCGCAGCGATGGAACCTGCGAGCCAGGCCCAGATCGAATCCGACCGCGTGTGGTTCGAATGGAAAGCACTCCGGCAGTTTCGAAACATCTTCACCGAAGCACTGTCGCATCTTCCCGAGGCGGCCCACATCGTTGCCATCGCGACGCGACAGGTGGGATCGGCGGCGCTCGCATCGGGCGACCAACCAGCGGCGGCGGCAACCTTCAAGTTCTTCAACACTTTTTTGCGAACGTCTTTAAACGCGCGCGATGTTCGAGCGGCCTACAACGTCTTCAACGAGTATCGACACCTTGCTGAAGACATCATGGCCAGCGGAAAGTCAGAGCTCTTGCTCGAAGTCGCCAACTACTTCCGCTATTACGGACAGAGCGCGCACGCCATGGGCATGGGTTTTGTCACCGAGACTGCCGCCTACGATTTGTCGGTCCTGTGCGAACGGGCCTTTGATTCGAGCTCCCCAGCCCATGCGGATCTTTTGAAGATTTTCCTCGAGGTCGACAAGGAAGCCGAAACGAAGGCCGAGGAGAAAGCCTTGCGAGGCGTGCGCAAGGCCCAAATCCGGCTTGCGACCTACTACCTCGTCCACGGTGCCGAGGCGCAGGCACGAACGATTTTTGAGGATATGCGTACGGAAGATCGAGGGCGCCTCGAGTCCATCCGGCAGGAGCTGCTTGCGGTTAAATCCAAGGATTTCTGGGAAGTCACCGATCGGGGCGTGAACTTCGATTATCTTGACGCACAGCGCAAGTCAGCCCTTGACGGATTTTTTGCCTGGTTTGGTGCATAAGTGCAGGTCAACCCACCGCGGCACGCCACCGATATTGAGATAGACTGGCCCGAATTCCGCGACCTTTCCCTACATGAACCGCACCGACGACACACCAGAGGATAACGACACAGAGGAGGCCTCTTCGGCGGGAAGATCCCTCGAATACCATTTTCACGTTGATAGCCCTCGGATTCTGATCGTCGATGACGAGCGCGTCATTCGGGAGATCCTTTCGGACTTCCTGTCTCTTGAGGGATATGTGGTACGCACGGTTGAAGACGGTGCCGAGGCACTGCGCGAACTGCAACGGCGCAGCTACAACCTCGTGATCTCGGATCTCAAGATGCCGAACATGGGCGGCCTTGAGCTCATCGAAAAGATCACGGCGATGAACCTCCCTGTCCTCACCGTCATCATGACGGGTTTTGGTACCGTCGAAACGGCCATCGAGGCCATGAAAAAGGGTGCTTACGACTACATCCTCAAGCCCTTCAAGGTCGAGGAGGTTGTTCACATCGTGCAACGCGGCCTGGATCGCCAAAGGCTACAGCACGAGAATATTCGACTCAAAGACGCGCTGTCGATTTACAAGATAAGCGAAGCCATCGCGACCTCGCTTTCAGTCGAAAAAATTCTGGATCTTGTTCTCGATTCGACGCTGGACGCGGTTGATGCCGACGTCGTGTCTCTGTTGCTGGAACAGGGTGACAGCAGCACGCCGGGACTCGTGTCACGCAATGGCGCGCCGATGGGGCGACAGAAGTTCGTCGAGCAAATGCGCAAGGTCTCGCATCGCTCGCCGATGACCCACACACCGCCGGGCCTGAATTTCGACGAGGTCCTGCCTCTTTTCCTGGAGGATCGACCCGTCATCGTCCACGGCACGCGCGCACAGCGATTTTTAACCGGGACGCCGGAACGCAATCTGGTGAGTTTTTGTTCCATTCCGCTGAAGCTTGGCGGCCGCATCATCGGGATGCTGAATGCCTACAGCTATAGTCGTGGCCACAAGTTCTCCGAGGGTCAGCGCAAAATGCTGTACGTGCTCGGAAACCGTGCCGCAGTTTCGATTGAAAACGCGCGCCTTTACGAGAGCCTCGTTAACGCCAACCGCGATCTGACGGTGGCAAACCTATCGCTCGAGGAAAACTTTCAGCAGACCATCATCGGATTTGCGCACGCGCTCGAAGAATCCGATCGCTACACCCGTGGTCACTCGGAACGCGTCGCAACCTACGCGCGCGTCATCACCATCGGGATGGGTCTGCCACAGGCGGAGATAGACAACGTCGTGCGCGCCGCCTTGATGCATGACATCGGAAAAATCGGCATTCGGAATGAACGGCTCAACAAGCCGGGGAAACTAACCCCGGAAGAGCTCGCCATGTTCCGCAGCCATCCGGCCAAGGGCCGACGCATCATCGAGCCGATTCCGTTCATGCGCGATCTCATTCCGGGATGTTATTGCCACCACGAGGCCTGGGACGGCTCGGGTTATCCGCAGGGCTTGAAGGGCGACAACATTCCGATGACGGGTCGAATCGTCGCGGTGGCCGATGCGTATGACGCCATGACCTCGGACCGCGCGTATCGACGGGCGTTGCCACACGATGTGGCGATTGGCGAAATTGAACGCTGCAGTGGGGTGCAATTCGACAGCAAGATTGTGAAGGTCTTCCTGCACCACATCGAGTCCTATCGAAAAGCCGAAACAGAAGCGGGCAACGCGATTCCGAAATGATTCCGTAGGGCGCCAGGGCTAGACTGAGCCATCGCTGTTACCGATTGGCTTTCGCTTTTTGTCTGAGGCGTTTCGTCCCTGGTCGCCTCGTTCTAGAGGCGACATCCTTCGAAAAGGAAAATCCCCGAGGCAGCCGTGGCCATCTCGGGGATTTTAGTACCGAAGCCCTCAGCAGGGCTCCGGCAATTTGACTGCCTTAGTTAATGCAGGATGTCGAGCCGGTCAAGGTCGCGGTACGGCTGATGTTGATACCATCAACCGTGGTGATGATGACCTCGAGCGTGGCCGAAGCCGATCCCGCGGTCTGGGGACGGAACACCACACCAACGCTGCAGGTCGTCTGGCCCTGGCTCTGACCAAAGGCATCGGAATCCAGGATTTCGCCAGCGCATTCATCGAATCCGATGCCGAAGTCGTCAGCATCGCCGCCGGTGATGCGGGTCTGCATACGCTCCGTCATGGTGTCAGCCGCTGCGTTACTTGCGGAAGGGCCGCTATCAAGCCCAAAGGTGAAGGTGCGAGTGTCGACACCGGTATCCACACCAGCACAGAACGAAGCCGAAGCTGGGCTTACGTTCACAGCAGACTTTGCCGTGGCGTTCACTGTTTCGGTTCGCGAGAGCACACCGGCAGTGACCGTCAAAGTAACCTGCTGTGCGGTGCTGGCCTGCACCCCGTTTGCGGTCGGAGCATGCTGGATGCCGACGTAACAACCGAAGGAATCGTTGAAGAATCCGCCGAGGCGAATGTTGCCGTCTTCGTCCGCGAGCGATCCACACGAAGGTGAGTGCGCTTGGTCGGATGCGTTGGGCAACAGGTTCCAGTTGGCTTCATCACTGATGCTGAATTGCAACGGCGCGGTGGCGCCAGCGAAAATCGAATTCTCAACAAAGATGTATTGAAGATTCGGATTCGTGCCGGTGACAGGCGTCAAACCTCCGAGCGTGCCGTTGTCTGGACTGAGTGCGAGTGAAGGCTGGACCAGGGCCAATGCCCGGATGTTCTGGGTAAAGTTGCCACCGCTCGTCGAAACGGTGAGTGTAATCAACTTCTGATTTCCCGAAACCGCCAGGAGACGGACTGTGAAATTGCACGAACCCAAGGCCGGAACCGAAGCGCAACCGTTGGCGACGATGGAGAACTCGGAAGAGTTCGTACCAGCCAACGAAACCGAGCTAACGGTAGCAGCGATGTCACCAGAGTTGGTCAACGTAAAGACCGTGTCGAGCGGTGTTCCTACCGTTGCCAAGGGGAGATCCATCGTACCCTCTTCGGTCGGAGACATCGACACAGCTGCCGGAGCCTGAACACGGCCTTCAAGTGAAGCCCAGGTTCCATCCGTTGCTGTTCCCGAGATGAACAAGCGGGCGACATGGCGTGTTCCGCTAATTTCACCAAGGTCAGGCTGGTACTGGACCGTCACGGTACAGAAGCCGCCGTTGCCGATGTTTGCCGGGCAGTTACCGCTCGTGATGGCAAATTGTGTATTCGCCACACCACTTTCAGCACTGACGATAGACAAAGCGCCACCGTTCTCGAGAGCAACGGTACCACCGGTACCATTGGTGATGGTGAACACCTGGCTGTTGCCGTTGGTACCAGCGACTGCCAATGAGAGGTTGGTGTAAGTCGGCGAAACCGTCACACCTGAACCCGAGACGTTCTCACCCTGAAGGGTCATGAGACCGGTATCGGTCCCCGGGAAGGCACCGATTACGCGGAACGTTGCGACATCGTCGAACGGCGTGCCACCGGCGCTTGGGAAATAGCGCAGGACGTAAACGCAGGACACGTTCGGGTCGAGCGACAAGAAACCAGCCGTTCCACAGCGGTTTTCGCCACTGGGAGTAGCCGTGGTCGTGTCGATAACGAACTGCGATGCGCCTGTTCCGGCGATGGTCGGAACCAAGGTTCCGGTATTGAATCCACCGAGGTTACGGACGCGAACAACCTGCTCCGTGCTGTTGGCGGACAAAGCCGTCGAGCCGAAGTAGCGGGTTCCCGCCGTGTTCGATGGGAAGAATGCGAGCACACCGCGGCCGAGACCGACAGCAGAGATCGCGGTATCAACCGAAGCGAACGACGGAGCGTGCGCGACACGCAAGGTCGTGCAGTTGTCGCTGGCGCTTGCCTGGTCCGGCGAACTGAACTGAACGGTCACAACGCAGGTAGCATTTGCGGCGAGACCGGACGGGGTACAGGTCGAACCCGTGATGTTGAAACGGTTGTCAACAATTCCGGTGCAGGCACCCGTGTCTACCAGTGAATGCGAAAGCGCGGTCGCGATTGCGGTCGAGCTAACGTTCTGGATGGTGTACGTGCGGGTATCCGTCAAACCGCCGGCGTAGCTACCGAACGGACCGGAAGCGACGACCGTGAGTTGTGGGGTAATCGTAACCGGAACAACCGCGGTAACAGAATCGCTGACCGAACCCGACTGGGTTCCGAGTGAGTGCGTCAAGGTGACCGTTACCTGACCATTTGTTACGACGCCCGTGGCGGGGGTCGAATCAATGGAGAAGGTGACCGTGCACTGAGCGCCCGCGGCCAGTGGGTTGACAGAGGGATTGTTGCAAGTCCCGCCGATTGCGCCGCCAACCAAGGAAACACCCGCGACCTGGAAGGTCGCGTTCACGTCACCAGAGGTGATGGTTCCAGCGGCGTTGCTGAAGGTCACCGTCACGAGGCCTGAATCGGTACCTGAGATGGTGGAAACCGAGGCTGGTGCATTGACCAACTGGAGATCAGGAGCGGGAGTACCGCTGCCGGTCACGCCGATCGAATCCGTGAAGTTGAAGGTCAACGTTGTTGAAGCGGGATACGTGCCCACAACCTGGAGGCGGGTGTTCAACGTTGCCGTGTGGCTACCCACGCGGCTTGGGATGAAGCGCAACGTGCTGCTGCAGGTGCTGTCCTCGCTGACCGAGGAACCCACGCATCCGCCGTCGATGACCGAGAACGGACCCTGATCCGCACCCGTCATGTAGTACGAGTACGGACGGCTAGCGGGCATGTAGTTGGCGTAGATGTTCGTGAAGAGTTGATTGCTCCACGTGCCGTTGATGACGTTACCGTACGCGAAATCAGTCTGGGTGTTAGCCTGTCCGTTGTACCAGTACATGTAGATCGGGTTGAGCGAGTTACCCGTGAGGTTAACCAAGAGGTCTTCCTCGTTGTCCGGCGAGTCGACGTTCAAGACAGCCGACTTTGCGATCGATTGAGGACCGGCCATGGTCAAGTCTCGTGGGCGAATTTGCACGGCCTTACGGCACGTAGCACCAGCAGCGAGTGCGCCAGCGCCGCAGTCACCTGATTCAGCAGCACTGATTTCGAAGTCTGCCGCATTCGTTCCACCGAGGCTAAAGCTGAACGGACCGCAAGGCGTCGTTGAGCGGTTGCACGAAATCACGAAGTTTCGACGGTACGGATTTGAACCGTTTTGCGTGTCGGTAATCGCACGCATTGCGGACGGTGCGTCGCCATGAGCGTGTGATGCGCTGTTCACCAACGTGGCAAACGCTGCGGCACCATTGTTGCCGATAACGGTCTTACGACGGGCTTGGCCGGTGGCGCTTACGTTGAAAACAACGCTATTGGCGCTCACACGAAGCGAGGTCGCCTTGGGTCCAGCAGGTGACACCGGATTGAAGATAGCGGTGAAGCTGCAGCTTTGTCCCGAGGCAATTCCCTGAGACGGACAACCTGTACGGTCAATTGTCCACTGAGCAGCATCGACACCCGACGGAGCGATTTCCAGAGTACCGGTGGGGCTACCACCGACGTTTTGAATTGTGAAGGGAACAGGTTCGCTGGCCTCGCCAATGATGACTTCTCCGAAGCTATATGGGGTCGGCGTCACAACCAGGGAAGCTTGCGGCAAACCGCTGCCGAACACGTTGATGTCGACCTTGTTCGCGCCATCGCCGACAGTAATTGTCGATGTTTTGGAGCCTTCAGAGACCGGGCGGAAGAAGACGCTGATCTGGCAGGTATCCTGACCACCGGCATCCAAGACCTGACCACCGCAGTTATCGGTGACTAGGAAGTTGTTCGACTGTCCATTGGGACCTGCGATGGCGGTCGCAATGAGTGTACCGGTCGAAACCTGACCGTTGTTGCGAATCGTGAAGACCACGGGAGCGCTGTCCAAACCAACAACAATTCCACCGAAGTCCTGCTGAGGAGGCGTCGAGGCGAGCAGCGCGTCGGCAAGTCCAGAACCAGTAAGAGGAACAGGAACCGTTCCGCCCGTGGCGGCGCCAACGGTAAGAGAACCGGTGCGGGTGCCGACCGCGCCTGGCCTGAATCGCAGCGTGATGGAACAAGGCACGCCGGGGGAAATGACCGTGCCATTGCAGGAATCGGCAAGCTTGGTGAAGTCAGCCGAATTGGCTCCGCCCAAAGAGACCGAAACCGTGCTGGTTGGAACCTGACCGGGGTTGGTCACGGTAAAGACCTGGTCGACCATGCCCGACAAAGCGACGGGAGAGATGTTCCAGGCACTCGGGGAGACAACAAGGCTACCTTGCGCAATTCCCGTTCCGTTCAGCGATGCCTCTGACGTTCCGCCAGTCGTGGCGGTGACGGAGTAGGTAGCTTCACGAGCTCCGAGGGCTGAAGGTCCAAAAGTGATTTGCACCGTGCATGAAGCACCGCCAGCGAGAACGCCAGCACAGTTGTTCTGGGAAACAACGAAGTCAGCGGCATTTGCACCGGCCTTCGTAAACGACAGTGCCGATGAATCGACGCCGCCCGTGTTGGTAACGGTGAAGGTAACAGGCGAGCCCGAAGAACCAATTGCCGTGGAACCGAAGAGCTGAGCGGCAGGCGTCAAGCGGAGCGAAGCAGCGCGGACGCCGGTGCCCGAGAGGCCCGCCATAATGCGGTTGTTGGTTGCAGTGACAACAAGTTCAGCGGGACGGCTTCCTGCTGCTGCTGGCGTGAAGATAACCGACACCGTACAAGTTGCCTTTGAGGCAAGCGCAGCCACACAAGTCGTGGTGCGTGCGTAGTCTCCAGCATTTTCGCCACCGAGGTTAACCAAGAGGTTCTCGGTTGCGGCCGGTCCGTTGTTCGTGATGGTGAAGACCGAGGCGGCGCTGGGCGATCCGACTTGGATGCTGCCAAAATTTCGTGTTGCCGGATCGATGGAGATCGTGCCGACGGGGATACCCGTACCGAGGAGGTTGGCCGTGCCGCTTGCGGTTTCGGTACCTGAAATCGTGATTATCGCTGAGAATCCGCCGACAACGGCGGGCGTGAACACCACTGACAGCGTGCAACTTGCCATCGGAGCGAGGGCCGCATTACACGTCGAAGCTGCCTGATTGATAACGAACAAGGTCGGATCGCTGCCAACCACGACAGGCTGGGGTACACCCGAGGGTACGCCGCCCGTGTTGGTCACGGTGACGATGACAGTGCTCGACTTGCCGAGCTCAACCGAGCCAGCCGTCTGCTGAATCGGAGTAGCCGTGAAGGCAGCGGGAGCAACGCCAACACCTGAGAAGGTTGCGCCGACTGCGGCTGCAGTGAGCGAACCAGCTGTACCGCTCAACACGCCGAAGCCTGATGACTTGGTACCCGTGGTTGCGGGCGAGAAGGTGAAGGTAATCGAGCAAGTAGCCTTCGCTGCGAGGCGGGTTCCCGTGCAGGTATCCGTGCCTTTGATGAAGGCAGCGGCATCGCCACCGCTAGCAGAAGAAGTGAGTGGCAACGAAGCGCCGGTTCCGGTGTTCGTCACCGTGATTGTCTGCGGCGCAGAGCTCTTTGCAATGACGACGTTGCCAAAATTAACGGTCGGCATATCGATCGTCAGCGTTACACCTGTGCCCTCGCCGCCGCCGCTGTCGGCAGACGCGTCAGTGACTGGCGTGCTGGTGCTGTCATCACAGGCGGCGCCCAGGAGGGCGAAACCAGCGATTGCAGAAAGTAGAGAAAGTGAGCGGGTGGAACTAAACAGTGCCGAAAAAGTTGTTTGGCGTTTCATGCCTTCAGGCCTCCATACACGGGAACGGTGCATTATTGTGGTTGGTGAAAAAAATGGAAATTGGTGCGCAGGGAGACTTCATCAGCCCACTACGCAAGCCGCGTCATTCTCGTTGAGACGGCTTGGAACGCAAGAAAAAACGTGCAGAACTTACGGGGTTTTTAAGGTTTTTTTGGATTCGATGGTTTTTGTGACGAGCCCCGAAATCACACTCCAGAATTATTCCGTAACGGGTGTTACTAAAA
>JAYUPZ010000082.1:0-4923 GCA_043759805.1 Myxococcales bacterium
TCGGTGGCGCGAACGCGGGTGGTGTCGATGAGATTGGGGTTTTGGGCGAATGCCGGGGCTGTCCCCAGCAAAAGCGCTGATCCCAGCAGCGCATGTACAGTTCGTTTCATTGTTCGATTCATTTGGTTCTCCTCAAGCAGGTAGCGGTCGCTGTGTGGTGTGAAATTTCGATTTAGAAAGCCCCGATGGGCGATGCTCTCTTACCCTGCTTGTGAAGACCGCTGCGGTGACGATTGCGAAAACGAAAGGCAACCATCGAGCGACGGAATGTCTTTTCCGATTACCGGAAACCGGAAATCAGAATACTTAAGGCGAGCATTCCGAACTCCGGAATACGCTTGGGTTTCGTTGAGGAACTGAGACGCGATCGTCACATCGAAATTTTCCGCTGCGGTGTAAGAGAGTCAACGTCGCTCTCGGACCTCGACCGAAAAAACGAGGCACCCTGGAGAGACACACAGACAACCAACCAACACGTTTCAAATCATTCGGAGAACATCATGATCAAAGGCATTGGAAAAATGAGCGCGCTTTTCGCGACAGCCGCAATCGCGGCCTGTGGCGGCAGTGCAAAGCCAGTAGGTCCGTCCACGGGCGCGGTTGATCTCAACCTCGCAATTCCGGACGGCCGAACGGTCGACGCAATCGACCTTCACATCGTTTGTCCGACGAGCTTCGTCGACCAACACCACATTCTCAACGTCGTCAACGGCAACGTTGTCGCAGCATTCGGCGGTCTCGCTCCCGGTGCATGTACCGCAGCAATGACGAGCCGCACATCTGACGGTTACGACTGTGCAGGCACCGCTGCCTTCACGATCGTTGCCGGCACCAAGGTTCCGGTTCCCGTCTCCGTTATCTGTCAAGGCACGAACGCCAGCCCAAGCGGTTCGGCAGGCATCGTGGCACGCTTCCAGCAAAATGCCTGTGCGACCGACCGCATCCAGAAGGTGTTCGCGATTCCTTCGAACGTTCTGACGGGCGCCAGCACGCTCGCCGAGATGGAAATCAACACGGCCGCCGTGGTTGGAACCGCTCGCTACAGCTGGGCAACTCGCAACAACGCAACCCACACCGGCCAGGGAACCCTGTCGGTAGGCACCTGCGCCGCAACCTCGGCTTCGTGCCAGACCTTCACCTGCACAGGCCTCGGCGCTGCACCGTCGGTTGATCCCTCCACGGGCCTCCCGTCGGCAGGCGTCTTCCTTTCCGTCACCGTCGAAGACGACGAGTGCTTCGACACCGAAGAAGTTTGGGTCGACTGCATCCAGTCCAGCATCTGCGGCAACGGAATCCGCGAAGGCTCAGAAGCTTGCGACGACACCAACACCGCCTCGAACGACGGCTGCAGCGCAACTTGCGTTGTTGAGTCCTGCGGCGACGGCATCATCCAGACCAGCGAACAGTGCGATGGTCTCCTTGGCGTCGGACCGAACCAAGGCTGTCACACGGTTACCTGTCAGCTCATCAACAACCCGATCTGCGGCGACAACGTCGTGAACCAGGTTTCTGAGAACTGCGACGGCACCGCAACTCCCGCTGGCGAAACCTGCAGCGCAACTTGTCGCATCAACCCACGTTGTGGCGACGGCGTTGTCAACCAGGCTTCCGAGCAGTGTGATACGTCTGGCGCTTCTGCAACTTGCAGCGCAACCTGCCAGACCATCATTGTGCAAAGCCCCTGCGACACTTGTATCGCTGGCATCCCGGACGTTGGCGCGTTCAACGATGCAGTTTGCAAGACGGATCCGCTCTGCAACGCTGCTCGTCAGTGCGTGCAGGACAACGCCAGCTGCTGGACGGCCATCGCTCCTGCCGCTTGCTACTGCGGCGACGTGCAAAGCCAGATCGACGTTTGCGAAGACCCGGCCACGGTTCCTGCCGGTCGCTGCGCAACGGCCTTCCGCGCTGCTGCTGGTGCTGGTGCCTCGAACGCTCAGGTGCTCGGTCGTTACTTCGACCCAGGCTTCCCGATCGGCTCGGCCACCATCATCATGGACTCGGCATTCTCCAGCTGCCGCACGCAATGCTTCCCCTAATAATGTAGGGATTGCATAAACACGAGGGGGTCTCGGCGGAAGCTGAGGCCCCTTTCGTCTTTTCGAATCGTTGCGTTCAGGTGTCGTTCAATACCCGAGCAGCGCGGCGATGTGACAGCTTGGCGACGGAAACGATAACTTTGGCGTCCAACGGGCAAGAGCACTGGATCTCCTGATCCGACGGTGGCAAAACGCGCCGATGCGACCCATGAATTCTGCCTTCACGAAGTCATTCCTGACGCTCGTTGCGCTCGGTGTCAGCCTTGGATGCAAGAAAGACGCACCTGCACCGCCGCCCGCACCCGCGGTGGCGAAGAAAACCGCGGTCAGCACCGAATTTCTTCCCGATTTCGTCGACAAGGACCTCTACACGGCGCTGCACAAGGTGGTCGAACTTTGTAAGGTCGATGTGTCCCTGTCTGAAGTGAACTGCAAGGACAAGAGTTTCAGCAACATCGTCCTGCTCTTTCAACGCGCGGTCAGCCCCCGCCACAGCGCCATGGCGACGGTGTCGTACATCCTCGAGCAAAAAAACGAGGCTGTGAAAACGGTGGGCGTCGAACTTTTTTCGCAGGCATTCAACTCCCGACAGGGCACCCTGCCCCTCAAGCCCGTGGCAGAAAAGCTGCTCGCGCAACTTGCAGCGTTGCCGGCGCCACAGGCGATCGACGCGGCACCTGCGATTGTGATCGTCGCCATGCCGCACAACCTCGACGAGGTTGTGTTCAAGGTTCTCGACGGGTTTCAAGACAAACGCGTTGCAGTCGCCGGATACCGCAACGTCATGATCGATGGCCGCGTCCGGGTACTCGATAAAATCGATTCTCTTGTGAAAAGTGCGCAAATTGAGCTCGCACTCGCGGCGGTTGACGCCGTGACGGTCATGGGCGGTCGTACGGTTGAGGAAAACGCCAAACTCTGTACATGGGCAACCGGGCTGCTCGAAGATGCACGACCCCTCGTGCAAATGCGGGTGGCCGGCTTGTTGGCAAGCTGCGGAACGAAACACATCGACGCCCTGTTGGTCGTGGACGAGAAGCGCCAGCTGGAGAGAAAACCGCTGATCGCTGGCTTCGACGCCTATCGTGACTTTTGCGACCAAACCGTAAAAAATCCTTTCGGTAACGCAACCGTAGCGCAGTGTGCCCGCCTCAAGCGATTGGCCAGCAATACCGTCAACGACCCCAATTTCACCGAGCGAGATCGCACGAACGCGCTGAATTTATTGGCGACGCAATTCCCTGGCAAAGATGTCCTGGCTGTGGCGGAACAACTGGCCGACAACACCCTGCCGGCACTCGCCCGTCAAGCGCGCAGCGTGGTTCAAGATCTGTCGGGCGCGAAAAATGCGCTGCACTAAAAGTCAGGCGATTGGCTTGGCCCTGTCGCTATCGTGGCTCTGCACGCCCGGACAATCTCGTGCATTTTGCCTGGCGCGCCAGTGTGATCCAGACAATAGCGCCTCGGTCCCATGTGAAAAAGATGCCAACGGCTGTTCGATTCAGGGCGCGGCAATACGCCGCAGCTCGAACTGTGTCACGGTTGCTGTTGCACAGGGGTCCACCAAAAACGAGATCGGCATTGACGACAACGAATTCGCAGCGGTCATCACCGAGGCCTTTTCACTCTGGACGAACGTCGATTGCGGCGGCGGCAGTCCGCCAGGGCTCAAAGTACAGTTCGTAGGAGCCGTGGCAGCCAACGGCCCCTTCGCTTGTGAGGCACTACCCGCGCAAAACATTGATGTTTGGCGCGTCAGCAATACCTTTCCCAATCCCTCCGGGATCACCCAGACGACGGGCGCCATCGCCGGTCGAACCAAACCGATATTCACCCTGCCCAACGGCAAGATATTCGATGCGGACGTCGAACTGAACGGTTTGTGGTTATCCCTTTTCCTTCAAGATCCCGTGCATATGCGCGGCATCCTCCGAACGGTTGCGGCCCACGAGGCCGGTCATGCCCTTGGACTTGCCCATTCCCTTGATGCCAAATCTTTGATGTTCCGCGGCTACGAAGTCATGCCAATGCGAGTCCCCACCCCGGATGACGTTCGGGGCATCTGCACACTCTTTCCGCCGGCTTCCTTCCAATGCGCGCCGCCCGTGGTACCGGCCGCCGCTTTGCGACAGGTTGATTGTGACAACGAGGTGTCAGCCAGCGCCGGTGGGTGCTCGGTGGCCTCGCTTCATCCTTTGAACAGGCAATCGCAGCATGCCGGTCTCAAACTTCTTCTCATCGCAGTCTTGGCCTTCGCCAGATGCATGCGACTTGGAACGCAATCGTCACGGCACCGATAATTGCCCGGGTGTATGACCCAGTCGACTTACCACCTGTGTCACGAGGAGTCGGATCGATGTGCAAAGAACTGTACAGATTGGCAGCGCTGTCTCTCGCATTCACCCTCGTTGGATGTGACAGCGAGTCGTACAAAGGGCCCGTTGGAAGCGTGCAGTTCTATTTGCAAACCCCCAACGGGGAAATCATTGACTCGGTCAAACTTCAGTTGCTCTGTCCGGGCAGCGCCGTTGATGTCTCTCATGTGCTCGACGTGAAAAAAGGCGAGGTTGTCGCGGTGTTTGGCGGACTCGCCCCGGGCCCCTGCACGGTCAACATGCGTGCAGAAACTCGCATTTCGGTCGACTGTATTGGCACCGAATCCTTTGCGATCACGCCCAACGCCACCGCGGCAGTACGTGTCAACCTGATCTGCCAGGGGTTGAACGATGGTGCGGTTGGAGGCGTCAAGATCACAACCGATTTCACCGTTCGCGAATGCGAGGACGACAGAATCAAGGACATCTACGCAATCCCGGCGAACGTCCTCGTCGGTGAAACCACGCTGATTGGCGCTGAGATCTATCCCGCAGCGGCGGTTGGAACG
>JAYUPZ010000083.1:0-10266 GCA_043759805.1 Myxococcales bacterium
GCGGTTCGTTATCCAGCACCCGCGCCGCTACGGGGAGATGGCGCGCGCAGCTACGGCCCAGTGCCGGCGCTCGGCGAACACACAACGGCTATCCGCAACGAGTTCGCTTGACGCTGGCGACAGGTTTTACTGAATAGGGTAGTTCTCCCAGCCCGAGAACTCAGATCCTGCCGGCACCAACACCACGGTCAGGTGACCTTTAAGTGGTCCGGGCAATTCGGTCGCGTGGTCTTTGATGAGACGCAGGACATTGGTTGCCCAGGGCGTCTTGAAGTCGTCTTCTGTAACCAGTCCCTGCGCCAGTACATTGATCATGATCCCGGAGGTTCGTACGTGAAGTCGTTTGTGCTCGCCCGTACCGCTGACAGACGAGATGATGTTGCCACAGGTGTGTTTCGCATCGTTCGGTCCAGACTTGTATAGACAAAATTCGAGTCCGAATTTTTCGTTCGGAGCCTGAGTGACATTCAAACGTACGGCGAGTTTACCGCCGAAGTAGTTGATCGGTGCAAGCCAGTTCGAGGGCTGGCTATCACTGATCGTCTTGTGGCCACTCACATCCACCGCGTTGTTGTACCAGAGGTGCTCTTTCGACTTATCGCCGGTCTGGGATGTGCCGCCGGTCTGAGCTTTCCCGCCGGTTTGGGAGTTACCGCCGGTCTGTGATGTGCCGCCGGTCTGGGTGGATCCGCCCGTTTGGGTTGTTCCCCCGGTTCCTCCGGACGCGTCTCCTGCGCCGCCACCTGCGCCTGTTTCGTCCGGAAGGATTTTCTTGCCGCCCGCGCCACTCGACCCTGCCGCACTGTTTCCGGCGACATTGCCTCCATCTCCACCGTTATCGCCCGGGTTGGATCCGCCCTTTCCACCGCCGCAGGCAGACAGTAGCAACAAGAGGATGGCAGCGTTTCTAAACTTCTTTGGTTCCAGGCTATTCATTAGATGGCAGAATCCTTCCTCGACAGGTTGCGCCGTTTGGTTCTTTCGATCTACGGGAAATTTTGCCTATTGGTGGGTTTTCCGGTTGACGGCGTGTCGAGGCTTCCTTTTTGGGAATCAACAATTCAAGGTGTTTAAGATGATTTCGCCGCTTCGGATCTTCTTTATGGGTGCACTCATTTTGGGTTTATTCCGTTCAACCGACACGCGTGCAGCCGATTCTGCGTTCAAGTCACTTTCGCCGGAAGTTCAGACCGCCGAATGGGCGCAGAAGTGGTGGTTACCCCGCCACCAGGAGAAACTGACAGCGATTGCATCGACGAAGGGCATGATCGATTTGCTCTGGATAGGCGATTCGATAACCCACAATTGGGAAAACAAGGGCAAGTCAGTATGGGAAAAGTACTACGGCAATCGCAAGGCTTTTAACCTCGGGTTCTCAGGCGATCGCACCGAGCAAGTGCTGTGGCGTTTCCGAAACGATGCGCTCGCATGCGTCAGTCCCAAGCTTGCCATCGTGATGATCGGCACCAACAACACGGGACATCGCAAGGATCCGGCTGTGGAAACAGCTGCGGGTATCGATGCGATTGTACAGTCTTTGCGCTGGCGCTTGCCGAACACCAAGATCTTGCTGCTTGCGATCTTTCCGCGAGGCGCCACCAAAAAAGACGAACTGCGTGTGTTGAATGGTCAAATCAACAAGCGCATCGCAAAGTTTGCCGACAACAAAACCGTGTTTTTTAAGGACGTGTCTCGCGTATTTCTTGAGAAGGACGGTACGCTATCACCAAGTGTTATGCCGGATCTCTTGCACCCAGGTGAGCAGGGCTACACCCTATGGGCGGAATCGATCGAGCCGTTGGTCAAACAACTGATGGGCGAACTCTAACCTGATCGTTTTCTCCATGCGTACCTGCCAACTCTTCGCAGCGGCAATCGCCTCGGTCTCGTTGGCGTGCTCTGGCGCGGGGGATGGAGCCGAGTTAAATGGCGGTGCGGGCGGTCTCGGGGCGACGTGCGGTGGGGGCGACGTGGACAATGTTGATCTCCGGCGTTTGACTGTTCGCGAATATCGAAACACGATTGACGCTTTATTCCCAGGTGTAGCGTTTCCGCCTTTCGAGCTCGCGTCCGACATCTCTGTCCAAGGGTTTGACAATCAGAGCGCCGGGCAAAGACCGAGCCAGGATGTTGTGCAGACTTTTTTCGGCGCAGCTCAAATCATCGCGAGCGCCGCCATTGCGAATCCAGGCGCGTTGCTGGGAGAATGCGCGGCCGAGACAGTGGACTGCCGTGAGCGCTTTCTGAAGGCCTTTGCGCCGCGGGTTTTTCGACGTCCTCTCGATCCCGAGGAAGCGTCGTCTTACCTGCGTTTTATGGAGGCACAGGTCGGCACTTACGGTGCCCTTCACGGGATTCGAATGGCGATTGAATCTTTGCTCGTCGCGCCGGAGTTTTTGTATCGGCCTGAGCCGCAGCTCGACGGTTTTGCGATGGCGACACGCCTTTCCTACGCACTTTGGCAGTCACCACCGGATACTGAACTTCTGCAGGCTGCTGCCGAAGGACATCTGTCAGCGCCCGTGGGTGGCAACGGGTTGAATCAGCAACTCGTTCGCATGATGCGCGATCCCCGGGCCCGGGCGGCCATCGCTGACTTTCACCGACAGTGGTTGCAACTGGATCGAATTCTGGTTGCGCAGCGCGATTCGATGCTTTTTCCAGAATACCAGCCCGCAACTCCTCGACGCTTATACGACGCCACCCGTGCCTTCATCGACCAGACCTACTGGGACGGCGGCGGTTCGCTTGATGCTTTGCTGACGCGTTCCGTGGTTCCGCTGGATGCTTCGCTGGCAGTTCTATATGGGCTAGGTGGCGTCTCCGGTGATACGTTTGTTCCGACTCAGCTCAATGTCAGCGAACGCAGCGGATTGTTGACGCATGCGGGGATTATGGCCGCACTCTCTGGACCCCTTGAAGAGTCGCCCGTGCACCGGGGATTGTTTGTTCTTGAACATTTTCTGTGCGAGGGCTTGCCGCCACCGCCCATGGTGGTTCCGACCTTGCCGCCAAGGATTTCACCCGAAGGGAATTCCAGCACGGTTCGCGCCCGAATCGAGAAAAGCCATTCGCCGCCGGCTTGCCAAAGTTGCCATTTCCAGATCGATCCGTTTGGATTCGCCTTTGGCCACTACGATGCACTTGGCCGGTACCGTGTTACAGATTCTGGTTTCCCGATTGACACGAGAGGGGTCGTTGAGGAAGGCGCAGGCAGCGTGATGATGTTTGGAGACTTTCGCGCCGATTTCAAAGACGCAATCGATCTTTCGAGCAAGTTGGCCAAAAGTCAGCGGGTTCTGTCCTGCGTTGGCGAAAACTTGTTTCGGTTTGCGGTCGGGCGCATCGCCTCCGATGTCGAACGCTGCGAGCTCGAAAAATTGGCATTGGCAAGCAACGGCTCGACGCAAACGCTCTTTGCAAGAATCTTGAGCAGCCGGCTTTTTCGCCAGGGGCAGCTGTGATGAAAGCATCGACGCGACTGCGAGATGTCCCGTTTGCGCGTCGATCCTTGATTCGCGGATTGGGTTTGACGGCGGCGTCGCTTGGCACGAGTGGAACCCGGCGCACCGCGCGAGCACAGGGTGATTCAAGTCCGCCAACGCGGCTCATTCTCTACCTGGATGGCTCTCATTTTCAGGATGCATGGCGACCCATCGGAATCAATGGCGCGCCCATGCCCACCGAGTTCGGATGGGATTTCGGCGAGGCGCATCGCCCGCTCGAACCTTTTCGAGATTATGCATTGTATCCGACAGGGCTCGCGATGTTGTCGATCGTTTTTCCCGGGCTGAGGGCGTCGCAACCCGGAGGCCATCCCGAAGGCGAGATGGGGTTGTTGACCGGCGCGTCCGAGGTGTCGCTTACCCAGCGTCTGCACGGTGGTCCAAGCATCGATCAATTCATCGGAAAACAAATTAACAAAGACGGACTCGTAACACGATTCCCGACATTGGCTGCCGCCGTTGGTGAGAATTTTCCGGCACAATCCGCGGTGATACTGTCCGCGGGGCGTGCGCAGCGGATTCCCTCAATTCACATCGATCCCCTCGATTTCTACCAAAAGGTGTTCGCCGACTACTTGCCCGCCAATAACTCTGGTTCGGCGGATCTCATGCGCGAGCAACAATTAGCGGTAATGGGATTTGCGCGGGATCGATACCGAGCGTTGCAAACGCGACTTGGAAAATCCGATGCCGAACGGCTGGCCGTGCATCTCGACCTCATCGCCGATCTGGAGCGTCGGTTGAAAGTCGACGTGAAAATGGCGGGTAGTTGCGTTGTTCCCTCGAAACCGAACTACGATACTTGTGTTACCTGCCTGACACAGGATCGCAAGCTCATCGAAGCGCGACATGTGGTTCAAAGTGAATACAATGTGCGACAAATGGTCGCAGCCCTCGCCTGTGATTTGACCCGTGTCGCAGTACTGAACTGTTCACCCTACGAACATCCTCGCCAGTCGAGTCTTGGCTACAAGCCGGGTGATTTTGGGACCAACAATCTCCACGAGTATGATCATTTGACCGCAACCCGCCGCGCTGAGCCAGCTTTTCGCGCATTCGGAATACGCATGAACCAGGAGCGTGCGAAAGCCCTCGCAAACTTCTTGCAGCAACTCAAGGATGTTCCGCAAGCGGGCGGTGGTAACTTGCTCGACCACAGTGTGGTGCTGTGGTGTGGGCATATTGGCTACGGTGATCACCAGAGCTGGGACCTCCCCTGGGTTTTGTTCGGCAAGGGAGGTGGCGCCATCAAATCCGGTCGCTACCTGAATTTTGGGCCGCGACCGGACATCCCAGGTAATACCTGGGGCTGGCCCCACAACGATCTCCTGATTACCCTCGCGCATACCATGGGGGTTCCGGTTGAGACCTTCGGCGAACCGTCGCTGTGTCGTGGCCCTTTGCCGGGGATTCGTGGTGGTTGAGCCATTGATTGACCGAGCGATTGAACTTGCACGGCGGCTTGCGCGGCGGGCAGAAGCGTTGCAAACGCCGCACGAGAAACGGCAACAGATCGAACTTGATCGGATGATGCAACATCCGACGGATCGCGTTGCCTTGATACAAATGACCGATCGGGTGTTTCGTTCAAGCGCACCACCGCGTGCAGCGGAGCAATTGACCCACATCCTGGATGTGCAGGGTATTCCGCGCTTTTTCTCGCCCTTCGATCGCGCGTTGTTGCGCGGTTTTCAATCCTTCGGCGGATATGTACCAGGCGTTGCGGTGCCGCTTGTCAAAGAAAAGATGCAGGAGGAAACCGCGAACGTGGTTCTGCCTGCCGAGCCCGAGTTGCTGGCCCGGCATTTGCTCGCCCGCCATGCCGAGGGCATTCGGATGAACCTCAATATTCTTGGTGAATCTCTTTTGGGCGAAGACGACGCCGCAAGTCGCCTGACACAGTATCTCGAGGCTCTAGCCGATCCCAATGTCGAGGTAATCTCGGTCAAAATTTCCACGCTATATTCGCAGATATCTGCCTTGGCCAGAGCGCACACGGTTTCGATTTTGTGCGACAGAATCGAACTTTTGTATCGAGCCGCAACACGGGCGCGTTTTGTTCGAGCCGACGGAACCAAGGTTCCCAAATTTGTGTATTTGGATATGGAGGAATACCGCGACCTTCACCTGACGGTCGAGGTGTTCATGCGGACGTTGTCGCGAGACGGTCTGCTTCGGTGCGCAGCCGGTCTTGCGTTGCAGGCTTACCTACCCGACTCATACGCAACACAAAAAATACTGACGAAGTTTGCGATGGAACGGGTTGCGGCGGGTGGTGCGCCGATCACGATACGCATCGTCAAGGGCGCCAACATGGAAATGGAGCGATTGGAGTCGGCTCTGATGGGTTGGCCGCAGGCACCGTTTACCGAGAAATTGGATACCGACGCCAATTACAAGCGCATGCTCGAATACGCATTGCGCGCTGAACACACCCAGGCGGTCCGAATTGGTATTGCATCCCACAACCTCTTCGAGCTTGCTTACGGATTGGTGTTGGCAAGTGAACGGGGCGTGATGGCCTCGGTTCAGTTTGAGATGCTGGAAGGCATGGCGAACCACCAGCGGCGGGCGCTGCTCGAAACAACCCAAGATTGTTTGCTGTACGCGCCTGCCTGTCGACGCGAGAACTTCGTGAGTGCCATCGGGTATCTGGTGCGGCGCCTCGATGAGAATACAGGTCCCGAAAATTTCTTACGCCATGCATTCCGATTGCAAGTCGAATCGCCCGAATGGCAGCAATTGGAATTGAGTTTTCGTGCGGCGTTTGCTCGCATTGAAACGTTGTCCGATTCATCGAGACGAAATCAAGATCGCCGTCTTGCTCCGACCGTCAAGACGGATCCGACAAAGCCTTTCAAGAATGAACCCGATACCGACTGGGCGCTGGTTGCCAACGGCGAATGGGGGGCGCAAATCTACGCCGACTGGCGAGGACAAAGCGGCGATGGTGCGGGTTTCGCGCCGCTCGTGATTGCGGGCCTCTCCATTACCGAGGGACGCCGGGTGGATGCGGTTGACGATCCCTCACGTCCGGGAGTGGTGGTCAGTCGTCATGCGGTTGCGACCGCGCAAGACGTTGAAGATGCCGTGGCTTGTGCAAAATTGGATCCGGACGGGTGGACGGAATTGTCACCTTCGTCGCGGGCAAACCTGTTGCGTCGCGCCGCCGACCAGCTGAGAGTGCGCCGTGCCGACTTGATGGGGATCGCGTTGGCAGAAGCCGGAAAGGTTCTGTCGGAATCCGATCCGGAGGTTTCAGAGGCGATTGATTTTTGCGAGCTTTATGCGCGTCTTGCTGAAGAAAGCACGAGCCTTGACAGCGTCATCGCGACTGGACGCGGCGTTGTTGTCGTCATTCCGCCCTGGAATTTTCCCATCGCCATTCCGTGTGGCGGCATTGCGGCAGCACTTGCGGCCGGCAACACCGTCATCGTCAAACCTGCGCCCAGCACTGTTTTGACAGGATACTATTTGTGCGAGTGTTTTTGGGAAGCTGGCGTTTCAAGGCGGACTTTGCAATTCGTGTTTGCGGACAACGCCACCGGAGCGACACAGCTTGTATCCCACCAGGACGTAGATGCCGTGGTGTTCACGGGCGGAACCGAAACCGCAAGATATCTTCTTTCACTCAAGCCCGACATGCACCTCGTTGCCGAGACCGGCGGAAAGAACGCGATCATTGTCTCGGCGATGTCCGATCGCGATCTCGCCATCAAACACATCGTCCATTCTGCGTTTGGTCATTCGGGTCAAAAGTGTTCAGCCTGCAGCATTGTCATTCTCGAGGACGAGATCTACGACGATCCGCATTTCAAGGCGACATTGTGTGATGCGATACGTAGCCTCGTTGTCGGCTCAGCCTGGGAGCCACAGACTCGGGTGGGGCCTCTCATTCGTCCCCCGACAGGAAAACTGGACTCAGCCTTGAAAGAACTTGAATCCGGAGAGACCTGGGCTTTGATGCCTCATCGGTTGCAAGACAATCCCAACCTCTGGTCGCCGGGCGTGAAATGGGGTGTTTCGCCGGGAAGCGTTACACACCAAATGGAGTTTTTTGGCCCTGTTTTGGGTGTCATGCGTGCCGAAAACTTGTCGACCGCAATCGCGATTGCCAACGCCACTGGATATGGATTGACTTCGGGGTTGCACAGTTTGGACGAACGGGAACAGTCGATCTGGAGCGACTCGATTCAGGCCGGAAACCTCTACATCAATCGAGGTATCACGGGCGCCATCGTCATGCGTCAACCATTCGGAGGTTTTGGCAAGAGCGCCTTTGGCGTTGGCATCAAGGCGGGCGGTCCGAATACCCTGGTGCCGTTGCAAATTCATCGTGACGCAGGCAAGCCGCGCCTCGCGGAATTCGTGGACGACGAAGATGTGGGAGGACTGTTCTCGGGACTGATGCTTGCCGGTGCCATCGACGAAGAGACGTCGTCGCGCCTCGATATCGCGTTGCGATCGTGTACGCTGCAAATGAGTGAAGAGTTTTCAGTACAGCACGACGCTCTGCAAATACCGGGACAGGACAATTTCCGTCGGTACTTACCCGCGGGAACGGTGCTGATCAGAGTTGTGGAGGCGGACTCTCGATTTGAGATCGTGGCGCGTGTTTGTGCTGCGAAACTGTCGGGATGTCGAACGGTGGTTAGCGTCCATCCCGACGTTAACGCGAACTTCATTGAAACGCTGTACGAGTTGACTGAATCTTGGGGAGGGGCGATCCAGTTTCTAGAAGAGGACGATGGTGCGCTCATCCAAAGAATCGAACAGGGGCAAATGGATCGCATTCGGTACGCGGGACCGCATCGGGTTTCGGCCTCGGTTCACCACGCAGCGTCCCGGAATGGGATCCATCTGTCGTCCGCCGCCGTTTTGTGCGAAGGCCGGATCGAACTACTGGCCTACCTTCGAGAGCAAAGCATTTCCGTCGACTACCATCGATACGGAAATTTGGGCGCCCGTTCGCGCGAGCGTGACGGCTAGGAGACCACGTCATCAACGAACCTGGCAAAACGTTTTCCCGCGTCGTGCGCGGAAAAGACGGTTTTGAGGCGCTGCGCAGCTTCACCGAATGATGGCTCGTGCAGCAATCGATTCACGGCAGCTGCCAGGTCGTGCCGTCGCAAGGTACCTGATCGCAACATGAGACCGGCCCCCGCCGCATCGATCCGTTCCGTCGCAAGGTACTGGTCGAAGTTGGCGGGAATTCCCAGCACGGGCCGTCCCGCGGCAAGCGCCTGGTAACCCGTGGAACTGCCCCCGTTATGTATGACAATCCTCGCCTTCGAGCACGCTGCTGCGCCGTCAACGTAGGTTGCGACTTTCACATTGCCAGGCAGTTTTTTGGGCGGATCTTTTCCTGCGGTCGCCAGAAGCACATCGACGTTGAGTTGTTCCAATCCACACAACACTTCGGGAAGGATTCCTTCGGCTCCAGATGACCCGAGTGTGACGTAAATCCTCGGCCGGTTTGGATCTTGTCCCCAGTCGTGTGGTACAGAACCGGTCGCTGTCCAGAGCACGGGTCCAATAAAAATATGGTTGGGTGGCAAGTTTTGCGTCGCCACGAGCTCGGGTGGATCGGCGTACAGGGTGTAATCGCCGAAGGTTAAAACATCCAGCAAGCTGCCGATCGGAGCGAGTCCGGCGCGTTCTCGTTCATCGTTCAACGGCGCTGCGAAATGGGCAAATACCTTGGGTATGACGCGGGGAAAGTATTGCGCCGCCATTCGAACACCGAGGATGCGCACGATCGGGTGTTCCGGAAGCGGAAAACCTGTCCGCTCCGCAAAGGGACTCCAGTATGCGTTGATAAGTGACGCGAACGGAACTTTTGATGCTGGCGCACTGACCGCCAGTGACCAGCGCAAATCACCCACGATGAGATCGGGCTTTACCTCGTCGATGACCGTTCGATCCGATTCGATGTAACGCCTGAGCACCCGGCGCGAATATAGCCGTTTTCCCCTGGCGATTCGTGAAAGTGCTTCCTTCGAGGAGAGGCTCCAAATCGGCCAGCGCGAGATCGCGAGATTCCCGAATACAAATTCTGGAAACTGTGATGACGCAAAATGAACGTCGTACTTATTTCGGTCGAGCGCCTGTGACAGCGAGGCAAGCCGCACCATCTGAGCAAGGGTAATCGCCTCGGCGACAAACAAGATTCGTTTGCGACGGGGCACGCTAGCCACCCCGCGCCATCGATGCGACGGTTTCAGCGACGCCCGCGTATCCGGCGTAGTACCAACGCCACCATCCGTACATCATGACGCCGTGGCCAATCAAGATGAATACGTGGCTCCACATTTCCACTACGTCTGATTTTTGCGTCAAATAACGACGCCAGTGCATCGCTTCATCGACGAAGCTGTAAATGAAGGAAAGGGCGGTCAAGATCATTGCCGGCACTTCAAGACGACTGGGTGCGGGAAACGCCGCACACAACAGGATGCAACTTCCAATGCCACAGAATATAATGATGTGATGGACCAATCCTTCTCCGCCTCGAAGGTAGGCCTTGTAGACGGTTCGATGACCGATTGTGTCGATTGCTATGGCAACTGCAAAGATTGCCGCGCCGATTGGAACCAGATAGGCGTCCGGCGAAAACTGTACGCCCGCTGCCCTCCCGATCGCGAGGAACGCGCCGGTTGACAGTGATAGTCCCGAGATCATCCCCACCCAGACGATGTAGACAAGCCAGTCCCGACGGGTGAACATTGAAAAGCGACCGAAGTACACTCGCAACTCGTTC
>JAYUPZ010000084.1:0-4918 GCA_043759805.1 Myxococcales bacterium
AATCTTTTTCCGACCTGGCACGTTTACAATGCCCATGGAGGCTCGAATGCGTTTGAAACAAGGTTGGTTGCTAATCGGTTTGTTGGTGGGGTGTCGGAACGAGACGCGTCCACCGGAAAAGGTCGTGGCGCCTGTTCCCGTGCCGCAAGAAGTTCGACCTGCTGCTGTTACCGAGGCGCAGCCAATTTCGGATGACCTCGAGGAGGCGCCTGTTGCAGCCCGCTTTGCGCCGGGGGATGCCGAAAAGGGTCGGGCTGAACCTCGCGATCGGGAAAAGGCCGAGGAGGCGTCCGAGGTCAAAGCCGACCGACCTGCTGAACCCGTGGCCATGGCTGCCCCGACCTCAGTCTCCGCGCCCGCGGCAGCACGAGCGGCCTCGGGTGGTGCGCCGAAAAAAGCCAGCATGCCTTCCATGAAAGCAAAGGAACCCGTCGCGGACGAGGGACTTGCTGGCCTCGGGACTGCTGCTCCCGGCGGCGTGCTTGCGCCAGTTGCAACACGACCCGTTCCGGCGGAGCAAGACGCGCTTATGCAGGGCCCTGGTAATAACGCGTTGCCCTACGTTCCCTATCATGACCCGAGTGCTACGGTTGTTCCGTTGCCGAGAGCCCGCCCGAAGGTGGGGATTCCGTATCGTCCCTTGCCTCCGACGGTCAGCGAGTGGCCGCGCAACGCGCGCTATCGCTCGAACTATCTGCCGGGACGAGGTTACCTCGAACACCTGCGCACCTCCCTGCAGTCCGCCTCGCATCGTCTGGGGGCGGGGGCCGACACCACGCTGGCGCAGAACCCGGCGCCTCGTACCTCGTGGCCGGCTCCGAAAGGGCGCGCGCTGGCACTAGCAGTCGATCAAGTCCACGGTGTGTTGCCTCCCTCGGGCGGTGAAACCACGTTGCGTGTTCGGGTCCGCGCCGCCGATGCCGCGCCGAAACCACGAGCCCCGTTGCGCCTTCATTTCGCTGTCGATACGTCCGGCAGCATGGTTGGGGCACCCTGGCGCAGTGTGTGTGCTGCGCTTCGAGACGTCTCGGCGCGGCTGACCAACGCCGATAGGCTTTCGGTTTCGACCTACGCCAGCCACGGGCGCATTTTTTCGACTCCCGTTGCCGGTGGCCCCGAGGCCGATCGCGTTGCGGAGCGAATCTGTGCGTCGCGCCCAACGGGTAATACGAACGTCTACGAGGGACTCATGACGGCTTACCAGCAAGCCCGCGACGCGTATGATCCCCGGGCAATCAATCGCGTGATTGTGGTTTCTGATGGCATCGCGACCGCAGGCCCGCGCGATCTGCACACGCTAACCGTGGGCACGGTTGAGGCTCTTGGGTACGGCGTGACCACGTCCGTTGTGGGTGTGGGTGGTGAATTCGATGCTCTCCTTATGGGCCGCATCGCCGCGGAAGGTGCAGGCAACTACCATTTTGCGCGCGATCACCGCGCCGTTTCAGCCGTTTTTTCGGATGAACTGGCGGTGCTCGCACAGGAAGCCGCGCAGGCCGCCGAGGTTCGCATCGAATTGGCCGCGGATATTGATCTTCTGGAAGTCGTGGGCTCGGAGCCGCTTGGCGTGGTCGAAGCCATGCGCGTCCGCCAGGTCGAACTCGCCTCTGACAAGCGACTGGCCGACGACCGCGGGATCGCTGCAGATCGAGCCCGCGACAGGCAAGAAGGCGTTCGCTTTTTGTTGCCCTCGTTCCGCCTGGGTGACGAACACACCTTTTTCGTTCGCATCCGTGTTCCGTCGCGCGGGTCAGAGCCGGCGCGTCCGCTGGCCCAGGTTAGCCTGCGCTACAAGGACATGCTTTATGATCGCAACCAGCATCTGGTAGCCGATCGCGTCGGCTGGTATGCGGATTCCGATGACGCCGCCGAGATCAGCCGATTGACAGACGTGGAGTTGGGTGAGGCTCGTGGCCGTGTTGCGTATGCTCTTGAGCGCGCATCGCAATACCTGCATCCTCGCAACGTATCGGCCCTGCGTCGTGAGCTGTATTCCGCCGCGTCGAGGTTGACCGGAGCTGCCGATCGCAGTGGTGTGACGGCCATCGCCGAAGAGGCCCGTCGCATCCAACAACTGGCCGACCTGGCAGGAACGGTGCAAGCGCCCAAAGATAGGGGCGTGTTGGCCGCGATCTACCACTACGGCTGGCGCACTTGCGGCTTGAATTAACGAGAACCTGGCACCGTGGCTTTGTAGAGTGCGTTCATATCGTCGTCGACGAAAGTCAGTTGGAAGGACGTTTCGTCGGCGTCAATCACAGCAAAACCGTTCTTGCTGGCAGCAAATAGCGTGCGTTCCCCTCGACCGATCGCGCGCGGAAGCGCGCCGCCACCGCCCGCAATGAAGAGTGACACACCATCGACCGCGCGCAGGTGTTGCAAATCGTGTTCGTGGCCTGACAGAACCACGTGCGCACGTCCGCGCAAGAGGGGAAACAGGTGATTTTGTACATCGAGGCTATCGCCATGCATGCCGTGAGAGTAGGGCGGGTGGTGCCCATAAACGACCTTCCATCGGGCTTGGCTCGCGTCCAGTTCGCGCGTCAACCATTCTGCCTGCGCGTGTGACATCAAGGTGGTGTCGATCGCGAAAAACTGCACCGGACCCGCCACAAAAGTGTAACGAATGGCGGGCATTCGCCACGAGCGCGAGTGTGCCGTAAAAAGGACCTCGGCCGAAGGGCTGTCGGCCATTGCCCAGTCATGGTTGCCAAGCGTGGGATAAAACGGAATACCCAGCTTGTCGTAATGCGCAGCCCAGTCGAGTTGCCACCGTGCCTCGGTGGGGGTTTTCATGCCCATGTTGTAGAAATTGTCGCCCAGTGTGATGCCAAGGTCGAAGGGTGACGTTTTGTGATACAGATTCATGGCTTGCGCGGTCTTCGCCTGACGAATGCTGCCGTCGCCGTAATCGCCGAAGGCCAACACCCGTACCGCATGCCTGCGTTTTGTAGTGACCGAAAAAACTGGTGGTGGCCGGCGCACGAAGTGGGGCAGGGTGTGGCCCATCGCAATCAAGGTGTTTCGCTCCATCTGGTCGAGCAACAACTCCGGATGTTCGGCTCCGCTTTTCAGACGTCCTTCAAAGGCATGCGCCACCCGCTGTGAAAGCAGATGTCTCATCCCAGCGGCGGCGGCGAGCGCGACGCCCTCGGAGGGATCTTGTTGCAAGATCCGGTCGAGAAAGGGCAGCGCGGTTAGATCGCCGGTTTGGCCAAGGGCGACAGCAAGCTCTTCTCGTCTGACGTCGTCGAGCTCCCGGAAAAACTCGTCCTGCAAAGTCTGCAACAAGGCCGAGGGAGCCTCGGTCGGACGACCCGCATCCGGTGCGACCAGGGGCCGTGATGATGGTGCCTCCGGTTTCGGACATGCCGCCCCCAAAAGCAGGAGCAGTCCGAGGCCGAGACGCGCGTTCATTCACTCGCGACGTTACCCACTCGGGGAGGGACTGACTAGCCTCCCGAACGGCTTTTACGAAGGCGAGACCACTTGACCGCTTCAAGAAGGGGGTTGGTCTCGATCTCCGAAAGGTCGGTTTCAATAACCGGAGCAAGGTTCCACTGCCGGCTCAAAAGCGGCGCCGCGCATCCAAACGGTGATCCGCCCATTTCCATGGCTGCGAGAAGCGTATTGAGGTCGTTCTGAAACCCAATCTGATTGCGCAGATCGTTTTCGGCAACGACGATGTTTCGAATATGGTTGGCGGGCAAAATGGGCCGGGGTGGCCTTCGGGTTGCGTGCCTGAGGGGTGACAGGCGTGTTTCGGCTTCCGCCATCCGATCCACGCTCGGGAAGGGGGCGCTTTCGGTCTCGGGTCGGAAGGCCGGAATGAAGGGTTGGGTTTCCATGAGATCGTGAGGCGCGGCAAAATGCCGTTTTGGTTCCCACTTGATTCGACCAGTCTCGGCATTTCTTGAGATTTCGATTGGCTTCGGGAATTGACAATGCACCCGGTCGCCTCGTATAAGCCCCTTCCGGCTTGCCGGATGCGAGGATGGCGGAACTGGTAGACGCGCCAGCTTGAGGTGCTGGTGGTTAACAGCTGTGGGGGTTCGAGTCCCCCTCCTCGCACAGAACCCCTGAGTCATTCATTTGGCTTGGGGGTTTTGACTTTCTGGCCTCCCCATCAACCGGAGTTCGGGTCTTTGGCGCGCAAGCGCGTCGATCGATGAATCGGGCAGGGGTGTATCGACCAAGTTCAAGCGTTGCAGGCGCGGAAGTTTGTTGATGACAGGTAGCGCGTTTTCTTTCGCCGCAGTGCCTCTCAGGTGCAGCGTGCGCAAGTTGTTGAGCTTTGCAAGGTGCAGCAATCCCCTGTCGGTGATGCCTGTTCGCGACAAGTCGAGGCGCCAAACCCGTTCACCAAGCAGGGCGACCATGGCCAGTTCTGTATCCATGATTCGCGCCGGGTTTTCTGGGAATCCAATGTCGAGGAGATTGGAGTCGCGCGCGATCGGTACCACAACGGCTCCGCGTTCCCGAAGTTTCTTCAGCAGTTGGGGATCGGCCGCCGCAACTTCCGGTAGCACCTCTGGTGCAGGTGCCGAAGTATGGGTCCGTTCGTCGGCAAACGGCTTCGCGCCAGCCTCGATCCAGCGTCGGAAAAGCGCAACCTGAACGCTCGGCAGAGGATCGCCTTCGGGTGGCATCACGTCCACGTCGTCTGCCGGCAAGGCGATGCGTTGCAAGAGCACGCTCTCTTCGGGTTTTCCCGCCACGACGAGTTGCATGCGTTTCGACGCTTCGGCAATTGCCGCGGACGTGTCGAGGCGCAACTTGCCTTTGTGTTTTTCTGCCCCGTGGCAGGACGCGCAACGCTGTCGGAGAATCTCGCCGACTTGCTGTGATATGTCTGCGCTTTCAGCGGCGCTGGCTGTGCTCGCTGCGAGCATTACAAGTAAAGTAACGTCAATCGTTC
>JAYUPZ010000085.1:0-4915 GCA_043759805.1 Myxococcales bacterium
CCCGGTTTCAGCCAGGCTCCGGCCCTGTAGTTTTCAGGCTCTCAGGCTGCGGCGCCGGCAAGCTTGCTGCGCAGATCGGCGAGAATGGCGTCCACGTTCTTGCGCGCATCGCCAAAGAGCATGACGGTGTTTTCCTTGAAGAACAGCGGGTTCTCAACCCCTGCGTAACCGCTCGCCATGCTGCGCTTCATGACAATGCAGGTCTTGGCCTTCCACACTTCGAGAATCGGCATGCCGTAGATCGGGCTCGCCGGATCGTCGAGTGCGCCTGGATTCACGATGTCGTTGGCGCCGATGACGATGACCACGTCGGTCGACGGGAAATCGGGATTGATTTCTTCCATTTCGAGAACGATGTCATACGGAACCTTGGCTTCTGCAAGCAGTACGTTCATGTGTCCGGGTAAACGACCCGCGACCGGGTGAATCGCGAAGCGTACGTCGGCACCGCTATCGCGCAGCATCCGAGTGACCTCGTAAAGAGGGCTCTGAGCCTGTGCCACGGCCATACCGTAACCCGGAACGATGATGATCTTGCGGGCTTCGCGCAAAAGCGACACGGTATCGGCGACATCAATGCTGCGTTCCTTGCCGGCCGGAATATTGCTGGCCCTCGCGGGGGCCTTGCCTTCGTCGGACCCAAAACCACCGAAGATGACACTGACAAACGAGCGATTCATCGCCTTGCACATGATGTAGCTCAGAATCGCACCGCTCGATCCCACGAGTGCGCCAGTGATGATCAACAGGTCATTGGAAAGCATGAAGCCCGCGGCAGCCGCTGCCCAGCCGGAGTAGCTGTTCAACATGGACACAACGACGGGCATGTCCGCGCCGCCAATGGCCATGACGATGTGAATACCGATGATTGACGCCACCGCGGTGTTCACAATGAGCGGCATGACGCCGGCATTCATCTCGGCCCCAACGAATTGAACACCCATGTAGACGCAAACGCCGAAGGCCACGAGATTGAACAAGTGACGGCCGGGCAACAACAAGGGACGCGAGCCGATGAGTCCCTGCAACTTGCCGAAGGCAACGATCGATCCGGTGAACGTCAGCGCGCCGACAAACACACCAATGAACGTCTCCACTTCGTGGATACGGGCTTCGATTCCCTCTGCATGCGTTCCCGCATCGAGATAACTCGCAAAGCCAACCAACACGGCGGCTGCGCCGACGAAACTGTGCAAGATCGCCACGAGCTGCGGCATCGCTGTCATTTGTACGCGAGCTGCAAGTGCGGCACCGACAACACAACCCACACCGAGAGCGCCTGCGAGAATGCCGTAACTTGAAACCTGTGGACCCAGTGCGGTCGCAGCGATCGCAAGCAGCATCCCGACGATGCCGAGGGTGTTGCCTCGACCCGCGGAGGATTGATTGGAAAGCCCGCCGAGACTGAAGATGAACAGGATTCCGGCAGTGATATAGGCCAGCGTGACAAGACTCTGTGGCATGATCCGTGAACCTCGAACTAACGATGAAACATGCGCAACATGCGCTTCGTCACCAGGAAGCCGCCAGCCACATTGATGGCTGCGACGAGAATGGCAATGGCCCCAAGGATCGCTGATGGCGCCGACAAGGGACCACTGACCTGCAACATACCGCCGACGATGATAATGCCACTGATGGCGTTGGTGACGCTCATGAGGGGCGTGTGCAAAGCGGGCGTCACGTTCCAGACGATCTGCCAGCCAATCACACATGAAAGCGCAAACACGGTGAGGTGCGATAGAAATGCCGCCGGTGCGACTGTGCCGAACACGCCGAGTGCCACCGCAAGGACGGCGAGCGCAACGAACGTGCCGGGACCGGCTTTCTTTGCGACCTTCTTGTGTGGCCCCGCATCTGCCTTCACGATCGGCAGGTTCGATAACGACGGGCGTTGTACAACCGGAACCGGCAGGACCTCTTTTTTGGGCGGCGGCCACATCAGTTCGCCGTTTTGCAACACAAGCGCACCACGGACCACCTCGTCATTGTGATCAATGTGGAAGCTTTTTGCGCCACCCATGTCTGCCAGCAAGTGGGTCAGGTTGGTTCCGTATAGCTGGCTTGCGGTTGGGGCAAGTCGGCTGGGCATGTCGTTGAAGCCAATGACGTGGACGCCATACTTTTCGACGACCTGTCCGGGCACGGTACAGGCGCAGTTGCCGCCATTCTCCGCCGCGAGATCGACGATGACCGAGCCCTTCTTCATGCTCCGAACCATCGCTTCTGTGATGAGAATGGGCGCGGGTTTGTTGGGGATGAGGGCGGTCGTAATAATGATGTCGACTTCCTTGGCCTTCGCCGCGAACATCGCCATCTCGGCCTTGACATAGGCGTCGCTCATCTCGCGGGCGTAGCCACCACCGCCCTCGCCTTCCTCTTCTACCGCCAGTTCGATGAATTCCGCGCCGAGGCTCTTGATCTGATCCTTGACAGCCGCGCGGGTATCAAAAGCATAAACAATTGCGCCGAGTCCGCGGGCCGCACCAATGGCTGCAAGGCCGGCAACACCAGCTCCGATCACCAGAACCTTGGCAGGCGCCACGCGACCGGCAGCCGTCATTTGTCCTGTGAAAAAGCGCCCGAAGAAACTGGCAGCCTCGATGACCGCGCGATAGCCCGCGATGTTGGCCATGACCGAAAGCGCGTCCATCTTCTGTGCGCGGCTGATGCGTGGCACCTGATCGATGGCGAGAGCGGTGACCTTGCGTGCCGCCAAACGTGTCACAAGCTCCTTGTTTTTGCCGGGCCACAAAAAGCTGATCAACGTTGCGCCTTCGTGCAACAGATCGGCCTCGTGCGCATCCAGGATCAGATTTTGCTCCGGCGGCAGCACCTTCAGCACGACATCGGCCGTTTGCCACAAGGCCCGCGTGTCCTTTACGATGACGGCGCCGACGGCCTCGTAGTCCTCGTCTCCAAAGGAGGCACCAATTCCGGCACCGGATTCAATCTCGACTTCAAAGCCAAGCTTGATGAGGCGAGCAGTGCTCTCGGGGGTGGCAGCAACCCGACGTTCTCCGGGTCGGATCTCCTTCGGGACGGCGACTTTCATTTTGCCTTCTATTTCTAACACCAATTGGGGCGCGACTGCGATTCAGAACCACGATGGACTCAAACCGGCAACCACCATCCCATCCGACCCAAAATGGTCGGGATGGTCGATCGTGAAAACCCAAAAGCGACCGAGGCTGCAAGCTGAATCCCGGCCGCCTCCCACGACGGGTTGGGCATGGTCAGCAAGGCGACCGATGCCGCAATCGCGCCGGCAAACATGCGCCCGCGCGCCGAGGCGTGGCCTTTGGACGAAAAATAATCCACGAGGGATCCCTGCAGCAATCCCCGGAACACCAGCTCTTCGGCTATCACCACCAGCCAAAGCGGCGACATTTTGCTGCCCGCGAACTGCCCCGGACGCAACGTAGCCGAGATAGCAACGAGCAGCACTGTCATGCCGACCCGCCAGGCCCAGCGTTTCCCAGAAAAGACGCCGCGCCAGTTTCGGCGACCGATCCAAAGAAGCTGCGCAAACACCCCGAGTGCGACCAGACCCGACCAGCCGACCCGCGCCATCAAGGCCGAGGCCGCACTGCCGCCCGAGGCGCCGATGCTGGCCTGTGTGGCGCGAACCCCGAGGTAAAGGAGTATTGCGGCCACCATCCCATCCCCGGGAGCGGCGCGCGGCACGGCCAGACGCTCGGCGTCCAGACATTCCTCGGCGCGTCGCACGCCGGTCATCCAAAAAAGGACGGTGGCGAGGACAAACAAGGCCGTCGTGCGCGCCCAAATGTCATACGTTTGACTGAGACCGAGGTTGTATAGACCCGACACGATGAGAAAGAGGTACACCGTACCGGGCCCTATCGCGGGGCGTCCGGGCACCGACAGATCGGCGGCATCGCAACCAATGCCAACCGCAAGCGCGGTAACCACGAGCGCGCCCACGATGACGACGAACAGGACCCAAAACGCATCCAGCGAGAAGAATGCAAAACCCGCGGCGTGAAAGCCAAGCACGACAAATGCCACCGTGGCGAATCCCACGACAAGAAGCGCCCAGCAGAGCGTCTTTTGAACGAGGATTCGCCAAAACGGAATTGGCGCCGAACGCAGGATCCAGAACACTTGTCGTTCGGACTGCATGTGCGTGAGTGGACCGATCGTCGCCAGATAAGCACAGAGCGAATACGCGACCACGCCAACGCGCACCGGATCGGATGCCGTCCATTCCGAAACCGGCGTGCCGACCAAGGCAACCGCCACCAGCACGATCGGCATGGCGAACAGCATCACAACGCGCGGACGATCACGCGCCAGTGCGAGCCAATCTCGCCCGGCGATCGAAAGTACTCGGCCGCGCGTCCGAGGTGCGATGACCTCATCGATTTCACGAGCAGCGTCACCATCATCTTCCCAACCTCTTTTGCCAGCAAAACGCCCCACAGCTGCCATGCCAACAAGGACGCCCATTGTTCCCAGCAACATTCCAACGAGCCACAACCACACCCCGGCCGTATCGTGCTGCAATAGGGCGCGCTGTGCCGCAACCGGCACGCCGAGAGGTGAACGCAAAATGCCTTCAGCAAAGGGAGATACGAGATCAATGGCGGCCGATGGGCGCCGCAGGACCATGCTGGCAAAGATCCACAATAGCGCGATCATCAAGGCCGATAACAGGCCGAGGGTGGTCCAAAGCACCCGTCGGCGCCTTGGTGCAATCCAGCGGTGTAGTGCCGTTTGAACTGTTTGTGCGACGCTCAGGATCGCGACCTGACTGAGAATCGAAACAACAGCGGCGACGGCAAGGCCCGCGCCACCGAGGTGCCACACCATCGAGGCGCCGGCGAGCACCGGGAACAAAAACAACGCTCCCCAAAAATCCAGGATGGCCGCCCCCAAACAGCGGGCCAGCATC
>JAYUPZ010000086.1:0-2275 GCA_043759805.1 Myxococcales bacterium
CCCGCATGGGCATGGCGGGTGGCCTCGATTTGTGGGCCGCAACACTTGCCAACGGAAGCTGCACGCGCCTCACGAGCGACAATGGCCGTATGCAAGGACCAGCCCGGGTGCACAATTTCGACCCGATCTTTGCCCCGGAAGGCTCGCTGGTTTTCGCGTCAACCCGCGCAGGCACACTGACGCTGAAGAACCTTTTGCCGAACTCGAATCTGTACCGCGTCGGCCCCGATCTCGACTTCGCCAAGGTTGAAACCATGACCGTGCTGTCGAACTCGGAATTGTCCCCCGCCTTCATGGGCAACGGACAAATGTCCTTCACCGCGGAAAAGGCCACACCGGACTTCTATCAACTCTCGGGCAGACGCATCAACTGGGATTTGACGGACTACCATCCGTTGGTTGCCCAGCGGCCTGTCTCAGATGATACGTTTGGCAAACCCTATCGCGCAATTGGATACCAGCAAGGTACGGAGATTCGCGAAGATCTCGACCGCAACTTCTTGATCGTTCTGTCCAACACCGGTGCGCTCGGCGGCGGCGGTGCTCTCGGCGTGTTCAACCGTTCGGTCGGCCCGATGGAAGAAGGTCGCAACGAAATCACCTTCCTACATTCCCTCGTTATTCCCGATCGCGCCGCCCATGGTCGACCACAGTGCGCTGCGGGTATTGCACCGGCCGAGGACGCAACCTGCTCGGCAACGCCAACGGCGGGTGTTTACCGTTCTCCCTACCCGACCCCGAACGGCGAGATTCTCGTTTCTTACGCTGCCAACGTCACCAATCCAAAGACCGATACGCCGCGCTACGATTTGGTCATCATCGACCAACGAACGGGTGTACGACGAATCCTGGTCGGGGGTGGCGCAAATTCTCTCGTCGAACCAGCACTCGGATTCAAGAAGGCCGGTAGGCAGCTTTTCCGAAACCTGCCGCAGCTTGTCTTTGGTGGCCGGAGCGACGGCCAGGGCAACGCCGTGATGCACTTGCCCGATCTACCTGTGCTCGCAACCTTGCTGGACTTCAACCTGCGTCGTGCCCGCAACGTTGCGGCCTTCGACAAGACCAAGAGCCTCCGCGTTTATGAAGTCAACCCGCCGAATTCCGCGACACCCGACGGCGGCAAGATGATGGGCAGCGAGAAAGTCTATACCGATCGCACTAACCTGGGTTCGGCGGCACTCGAAGCCGACCACTCGCTCAAGGTTTCGTTGCCTGCGTTGAAGCCGCTCATTTTGGAGCTCATCGACGACAAGGGTGGTGTCGTCTTCACCATGCGCGAAGAACATCAGATGGGTCCAGGCGAGATCATCACCCCCGGTGTGCCCCGCAAGCTTTTCAACAACATCTGTGGCGGCTGCCACGGCGCCATCTCGGGAGCAGAAACCGATGTGGTGGTTTCCACGGACGTATTGACGGGAGCGTCCCTTTCGATGTCGCGCAACGCAACTCCGAAGACACTCCGTTAGCGGAGCCCGGGACCAAACCATTCATCGTCCGACGAACGGCCTTTTTCCTTCCGTTTGTTGGAAAGAATTTGCAACGATTCGTCCATCGTTGCCCAGTCTGCATCGATCGACAGATAACTGTTTCGGGTAGACCCCGCGATTCGCTTTTTCATGTTGGCAATACGATCCTTGGTAATTGGGTGTGAGAGCGAAAACCCGTCGCTCCCGGCCAATCCGGAAAGGCGCTCGAAAAATGCGGGCAATCCCCGGGGATCCACCGCGGAATCGAGGCACAGTGAAATACCGCTCGAATCGGCTTCGTTTTCGTTGTCCCGCGAATAACTCATGGATCCGAGCCAGGCCGCCTGTGCCACCAGCACCTTGGAAACGCTGGCATCGCCCTTGAGTACGACCGAAAGGCCCTGGTCTCGCACCATGCGTTCGACTCCGTGACGTCGGGTGACGTGACCAATCTCGTGCGAGAGCACCCCCGCAAGCTCTTCAGGTGATTCCAGAAATTCGAGCATCGCGGTCGTGACGAGGACGGGTCCACCGGGCAACGCAAAGGCGTTGACCATGGGTGAGTCGAGAATATGTACGTCAAAGCGCCATCCCCGTTCGCGCACCTGCCGCTCAACCGGAACTGTAATGCGCTTCATGACAGCGTCCACAACGCTGCGAATCTTGGGATCTGCGATCTCACCATCGCCACCGCGGGAGATCTGGGCTATCGCCTCGCGCACACCCTTCTGTCCAATCTCGAGATCCACAGTCGGCGGCACAAAACGAACCGCAAAGCGGCCAAGCGGCCCGGCCAACAGGAAAGGTAT
>JAYUPZ010000087.1:0-4908 GCA_043759805.1 Myxococcales bacterium
TTTTCAACCCGATGGGTCAATTATCATGATCGGTACCGGTGGTCGCGGCGATCTCTACAAGATCACCAACCCCATGCCTGGATACACGGGCAACACGACGGTGATCGCCGATGGCACGGAAGGTGCGGGGCACATCTTTGATTCCAACGGGCGACATGTACGAACAATCGATCTTCGGACGCAAACGACGATCCGCGAGTTCAGCTACACGGCCGATGGAAAATTGGCTGGAATCACGGACCGAAATGGCCTCGTGACCAATATCGAACGCGGCACAACCGGATCGGTGACCGCAATCGTCGCACCCGGTGGGCAACGAACGAACCTCACGATAAACGCCGACGGTATTTTGGATTCGATCGCCGACCCGATGGGCAATACCTACTCGTTTACCTTCGATGCGCATGGCCTTATGACCTCAGCCCGCGATCCAAACGGACACCAATCGACGATGGAATACGACGCATCCGGGGCGTTGGTGCGTGATACCAATGCTGCTGGGGGATTTTGGGACTTTGCCCAAACGAGTTCGGGCATGAGTTATGTTGTTACCAAGACGAGCGCCGAAGGGCGGCGAACGACCTACGACGTTTCGTTGCCGGACACCTACGGGACATTCGGAGAAACCATCACCAATCCATCCGGCTCTGCCTCAACTGTCACGGTCGACCAGACAGGGAGAAAGGTGATTACACGAGACGGTGTTACGATCACGACCGAGGTGGCGGCAGATCCGCGATTCGGATTCCAGGTACCATTTGTCCGATCTCAAACCGTTCGAATGCCAAGCGGATTGCAGATGGCGGTGTTTGCTTCGAAGAGCGTTACAACGAATGCAACAACAGGGGCACTTGCTACCGAAACTTCGAGCAGCACAGTGAATGGGCGAACTTCGAGCATGGTTTACAACGCAACCACGCGAACCACTACGAATACCACAGCCTCTGGTCGCGCCGCTGTGGTGACGGTTGATTCTTTGAACCGACCGGTGTTCCAAAAGGTAGGCACGCTTGCTGAAACGCAATACCAATACGACTCGCGAGGACGTGTGGCAGCCATTGCGATTGGAATGGGTGATGAGGTCAGGAACGTCGCCCTCACCTACGACGCCAGAGATCGCGTTTCTGCGGTTATGGATCCGCTGGGTCGAATCCACACGATGACATACGACGACGCGGAGCGGCCGACCAGCACGACATCAGCTTTGCCGAGTACGGTTTCGTTCGGTTATGACGCAACTGGGAACGTCGTCTCAGTCGCCCCGCCTGGTCATCCATCCCACACGTCTACGTACTCCGGGGTGAACCTGCCGCTGTCCTATTCCCCCCCAGCCGTGGGACCTGGTGTGTGGGACACGACGTGGGTGTACAATCTGGACAAACAAGTGACTTCGGTCGTTCGTCCCGATGGAATTGTGGTGACGCCGTCCTACGATTTGGGCGGAAGATTGACGCGATTGACTCATGGCGCGGGCACACGAACGTTTGAATACGACAGCACCCGTCGGGCGATAAATCGGACATTGAGTGAAGATGGTGTCCAGACTGAGTATCTGTATGACGGAGCTTTGTCGTTGTCGACGACGTGGAGGGGCCCTGTGGCGGGTTCGGTGGGGCGACAACACGATACGCACCTGCGAGTTTCGACGGAGACCGTCAACGGCACATCCTCCGTCGCACTTGGGTATGATGCGGACGGTTTTTTGACCTCAATAAATGACTTAAGCGTGATGCGAGACGCGAACGGTATGGTTCGGTCCACGTCCGTCGGAAATCTGTCGGAATCGCGCACGAATAACGAATTCGGAGAGCGAAGCAACGATTCTCATAATTCCTATCAATATCCGTACCCCACGTTCCTTCAAAACGCCTACACTCGCGACGCGTTGGGGCGTATCACGCGCAAAGAAGTATCGGTGATGGGTATGCAACAGGTCCTTGAATACCAATACGATCTTGAAGGCAAGTTGGAACGGGTGATCATCGACGGTGCCGTGGCCGCAGTTTACACCTACGATTTCAATGGCAACCGTTTGTTGGTGGAACGGCCAGGGGGGACGGTTGCTGGGACATACGATGCGCAAGATCGATTGTTGACTTACGGTTCCGCGCAGTACGAATACACCCGCAACGGCGAACTGTTGTCGAAGATCGACGTCTCCAATAATAGCGTGACGCGGTTCCAGTACGATCCTCACGGGGCGCTAAAGCGGATCGAATTGCCCGACGGTCGGGTGATCGAGTATTTGACAGACGCGGCCAATCGGCGGGTTGGGAAGAAGATAAACGGAGTATTGGTAAAAGGTTGGTTGTACTCGGGAGCGTTGACACCGGCAGCTGAGTTGGACGGCAGCGGGAACGTCGTGACACGCATCGCTGCGGGCGAGATGATTGTGCGAGATGGTGTTACATATCGCCTGATGAAAGATCACCTCGGCAGCGTGCGCTTCGTGGTGGAAGCCCAGTCGGGCACCATCGCCCAACAGCTTGACTATGACGAGTTCGGGCGGGTGTTGCAGGACACCAACCCAGGGTTCCAACCATTTGGTTACGCGGGTGGTTTATACGATGCGGATTCGGGGTTGGTTCGGTTCGGGGCGCGCGACTACGATGCAGAGACGGGAAGGTGGACCTCGAAAGATCCGATCGGGTTTGCCGGTGGGGATACGAATCTGTACGTCTACGTCGCCGGTGATCCAGTGAATTTAGTGGATCCGCGTGGCCTATATTTTTGGTCTAGCGACACCAGGGTTCACAGGGCGCTGTTGTTTTTATCCCACCACCCGATCATCGGTTCACGAATAAGGGAGTTAGACCGCTTGCCAGGTCGCATCAGTTTCGCTCCGGCTCCGGGGGATCCCGACATTAGGCAAGCCGGAGGCGCCTATTCTTGGTTCCTTCGATCCGAACATAGCGGGGGAGTTATTGCGTACGATTATGAATATATTCTCAATGGCGAGCCTCCAAATTGTGAAGGCAAGACCAATACGTTCTGGCGCCAATCAGGGTACAACTTTGAGCGTTTCGAGGAAGTTTTAGCTCATGAGATTGGGCATTTGTTCCCGTATTTGCTGCCGCAGTACGCGAATCCCGAGCTAACGGCATCCGGGAATTCCAATCTCTACTCGCTAGAGTTCGAAAACGCCGTGCGTACAGGGAGTTTCCGATATGAACACTAACAGCGTGTACGCGCTAGCGGCGTTCTTAGCTATTGGAGTCGCGATTCCAGTTGCCTGCAACCGCAACGCTGGACCGCAAACTCCAGATTCACCAGTTTCGGTACGACGAGCGCCGTCCCGCCCGATTTGTGTCACGCCAAAATGTTTGGCACCGTTTCCTTCCGTTGGTCTTGAGTTTCTTAGCCATTCACCGCAAATGACCCATCGAGATCTCGATACATGCAAAGGCAATTGCGCTGAAGGACAGTGCGAAGCCGTCGGAAAACTTTGGGTATGCGTGGTTCGTTGCGAAACAGATGAACACTGTCGCGGGGAGGAGATGTGTATACACGGAGTATCGAATCCCCCATTCACAACGGAGATCCCAGGGCTCTTCATCCCGTCCGAAGTGTGCTACGTTAGCGAAATAATCATCCTTTTGAGAAACTCGGCTTCCGCGAAAAATGACGCAGCGGTGCGTTAGCAAGACGCATTCCTGTGTGAACTTAATGACGTAACAAGTTTGAAAGAGTTTCGAGTCTGGAACCCAATCAAGATGGACCCCACCCGGGGAGACAGTTGTGTTCAGACCTTGCAGTTCATATGCAGACGAGTCTCTGTGCGTTTGCCAAGACTCCGCGAAGCAAAAGCCCGCTCCAACCGGGGTTCAAGTTCGAGAACATATTCCGGAACGCGGGAAGCCATCGATATGATCTGTGAAGCGGAGTGTCCACGACGGCCAGCTCGCTTTGTCTTTGCTGCATTGGTCGTTCTTGCAGTCGGGACTTGCCAGGAAAATCCGCCCAAGCGGGAAGCATCCGTTCCATCCATCCAAGACGCCGCACGTTTCACGGAAGCAAGAAGTCTTCGTCGACGTAGTCCGTCGCGTTTTGATCCATCGAAACTACCGATTCTGTCCAAGGAACAAATCAACGCTCTGGCGATAGCAAACTTCCGTAGCGTCTACAGTAATCCCAATTCCTGTGCGGACGCCTGCAGCGATGGTAAATGCAAATCGACTCAACACGGTTGGCTTTGCGTTGTACGCTGTGCCTCTCATTCTGATTGCTTCCGCGAAGAGATTTGTCTTGGTGCATATCTTGATTCGCCGTCACCGTGGAAGATTTTACACTACACGGGGGACAGCAACGTGTTCGTTTGTTACTTCGACAAGCACCTTGAAATAATGGAACGATCTCGCAGGAAATGACCCGCAAATTGGGTGGTCGGGCGGACCGACATCTTCTTGGTGAACGAGGAAATCACCCGGAGAGGCGTGGTCGGGAATGATATCGTTTCTGCATGGGAGAACCAAAGTCGCCCGCGCCTCGGAATGAACCCTTCGTGATGCGGTACAAGCTCGTCGAGCTGTTCCCCCCCGACCTCCCTGATTCACCGTGGCTCTTGCGGTTGATGATTATTCGCGACGATCTCGATCACGAGTTGCGGAACGTGTGGCTCGCGGATGACGCGACCGTCGAGGACAGCTGGAAATCCGTGTACCACATCCGTCGGTTGGCAGTTTCGGTGCATGAGGCGTATCCGGTGCACAGACCGGCGTCTGGCGCGGAGCTGACGGACACGGCAGACTTGGCGTGTGACGTATGAAGAAACGCGATCAGCGAGAAAGCGGCTGTTGTTCGGCCGAAATCACGGCAGGGACGTCGAGGGGGCCGTATTCGGCAGCGAGCTGTTTGGCGTTGAGACGGGCTCGGGTTTGGGCCCAGTACTTGGGGCAAAGCTCCAGGTAG
>JAYUPZ010000088.1:0-4905 GCA_043759805.1 Myxococcales bacterium
TCCGCCTGCACGCTACGCAGGTTGATGAGAAGGTTCCGATCTTGATCTTCGAGCGGGATTCCCGGAACCAAACCACCATGGACCACAATTGTTGGGACCCCGTCGGTGGGAAGGCGCAACCAAACCGGCAATGCCTGCAACCAGGCCACGTCGTCTTCGGAAAGCGATTGGGCCACGTCGAAATGGTGCGTGCGTTCCCTCGCAACCGCGCGCGCACGCGACGACATGCGCCATTTTAGAACATGGGCGTCATGGTTGCCGACGACTGCCTGAAAGCCACGCGTCCGGGCCAAATGAACCACGGCCCGGGAGTCCGGTCCCTTGGCAACCAGATCCCCCACGAGAACAACCCGATCGGATGGCCCCACGGCAGCGATTTCGAGCAGCCGTTGCAGCTCGTCAAAACAGCCGTGAATATCGCCAATCAAAACGGTTCTGGACATCGGTTCCGGCTATTATGTCCCGAATTGCTTCGGTTTTTCGCTGAAGCTGTCGACATTAAATCTCGGAACCATGGCCGGACTTGCGCAACTTCTGAAGTTTCTTGATCGACCCGACGTGGATGAGCTGATTTTGCAAACCGGGAAGGCCGTTACTGCCCGGGTGGCGGGGCAGCTTCGACCGGTCGGCGCGATGCCGGTTACCGGTGAACAGATGGCGGCCATCCTCGCAACCGGCGAACTGTCAAAGGTCGCGCCAACGGGCCGACAGGAACCCGTCGTCCTCGACGGCAAACGGCTGCTCGTGACCCTGATGCACAAGGGACCTATCACCATGTTGCGGCTGTCACGTGATCCGCGGCCTTCAGATGCGATTCCCACACCCGTCCGCAAAACGCCCGTTCCGCCACCGCCCACACCACCGCCTCGAATCTCGGCACCGGGTTCGGGCAAGCATCGGGACTTTAACGAAGCACCGACCGCACCCAATCGCGTCCCGCCACCGCCCCCAAATGAGGAAGCAACGCCCTTTCCACCCACCCCCTCGTCCGCAGGTAACGTATCACAATCGGCGGGGGGATTTGACGAATCCTACGACGAACTTGAAATACTATCGGGCGGTACGAACGCACATGAAGAGGTCGACGAAGATGTCGAGGCCGAGTGGGGCATCTCCCGGCCCGAGCCGGAAACCGCACCGCCGGACCCCGTACCGATTTTGGATCGACCGATGGCCTTTCCATCGCATTCACCGGTCGCAGTCTCAGCACCGATGCCGATGTCTTTTGGTGCGCCGTCCTCCATCGCGGCACCCGGTGGTTTCATGGGATCGGCACTCGCGGGATCAGGATCTACCCCCATATTGACGGGCATTCCGTCTTCGATGAGTGCGGCCTTTGCGTTTGGCGGTGCGCCCGCTTCGATTGCGGCGCCGAATGCGCCTTCCCCTTTCGCGGCACCCGCACCGACGCCCACCCGCACCGCAGCCCCCGCACCACCTCCGCCGGCCGCCCCTGTGGTCGGATCTGAACCGGAAGCCTCGATTGAATCGTTGCTGGGGATCCAACCGTGGGCCGGCAGCGGATTTAAACCATCCTTCGAGCCGTACCTGTTGTCGCTCATGCAACAGGCTCGTCAACAAGGCGCAAGCGATCTACACGTCATGGCTGGCCGTCCCGTCATGGCGCGCCGGATCGGCGAGATGCGACCGATGACCGACAACGTTTCACCCGAGATGGTCGAGTCGATGCTGTTGCGACTGCTCGACCCGCTTGGCCTCCGGCAGCTTCAAGATGCTGGCTATGCCGATCTCGCATTCGACGCACCAAACGCTGGACGGATGCGCGGAAACATCAATCGACAGAAAAGCGGCCTCAAGGGTTGTTTTCGACTGGTGGCGGCGAAGCCTCCGACACTCGAAGAGCTGGGTCTTCCGCAGGAGCTCGCAAAGGTCACCTCGTACCATCAGGGACTCGCTATCGTCTCGGGGCCGAACGGCCACGGCAAAACCACAACGATGGCGGCGCTTGTGGATCTCATCAACACCCACAAAGCCGATCACATCATCACCGTCGAAGATCCGGTCGAGATCGTCCACCCACTCAAGAAGTCGGTCATCAGTCAACGCCAGGTGGGTACACACACCAATTCTTTTTATGCTGCACTGAAGGGCGCTCTGCGCGAAGATCCGGATGTCATCGTCATCGGCGAGTTGCGCGACGTCGAAACCGTCGAAATGGCACTGTCGGCCGCGGAAACAGGCCACCTTGTCATCGCAACAATGAGCACGCCGTCGGGCGCAAAGACCATCGATCGCCTTATCGACATGTTTCCCCCCGAAGATCAATCTCAGGTTCGCGCCACACTGGCGGGCGCACTCAAGATCATTGTTAGCCAACGTTTGGTCCCCACGGCTGACGGGACTCGGCAGGTTGCAGCAGCAGAGCTCATCACGGGCAGCTTCCCACTTTGGAATCTGATTCGCGACGACAAGCTGTTTCAGCTGCCGAGCCTCCTGCAACGCGGTCGTTCCTTCGGCATGATTCGCATCGAAGATTCGCTGCGAGCCCTGATCGACAGCCAAACCATCACCCTCGAGGCTGCGTTGCGAGTATCAAGTGATCCGAAGGCACTGCAGGCCACCGGAGCGCCCATCACGTCGACATTTAAACCGAAGGGCGTAAAAACCGAAACACCCGAGGGCGACAAGAAATCCTCGATCAAGAACTTCTTCGGAAAGGGCTCGTGACATGCCCGCGCTCGATCATCTGTTCGACTGCATGTTGAAGGCCGGTGCATCTGACCTTCACCTTTCCGTGGGTTTGCCTCCCATGCTGCGCTCGAAGGGCGACCTCGTCCCCATCGGAGGAGAGCCCGTGCTCAGCGTCGCCTCGCTTGAGAACCTGCTTTACGAGATTGTTACCGAGCCTCAGTTGCGCCAATTTCTCAACACCCACGATCTCGACTTTGCCTACGCGTACGAGGACAAGGCGCGCTTTCGCGCCAATTACCTGGGCAAAACCACCGGACCGGGCGCGGTCTTTCGAACGATTCCCACCAAGATCCTTTCGGCCAAAGATCTGGGTCTGTCCGAAGCTATCGTTAAATTGGCGGAGCGGCCATCGGGGTTGGTTTTGGTGACGGGACCCACAGGCAGCGGCAAAAGTACGACGCTTGCTGCGATGATCTCGCACCTCAATCACACTCGACCTCTACACATCCTGACGGTGGAGGATCCGGTCGAATTCGTGCACCAGCCCGCGATGTCGCAAATCACGCACCGGGAAGTTGGACAGGACACGCCTTCATTCGGCGACGCCATTCGCAGCGCCATTCGTGAGAACGCCGACGTGATACTTGTCGGTGAGTTGCGCGGAGCCGAGACCATGCGTCTTGCGTTGCAATCCGCCAGCTTCGGTATCCTTGTGTTTGCGACGGTGCACACCAACTCGGCAGCGGCAACCATCGACCGTTTCGTCAACGCGTTTCCCGCCAGCGAACAACCCGGTATTCGCGGGATGTTGGCAGAATCTCTGGCCGGTATTGTCGCCCAACAGCTGCTTAAAAAAGCCGACGGCACGGGCCGCATTGCGGTTCACGAAATTCTGGTCGCCAACTCGGGCATCGCCTCGGCCATCCGCGAGGCGAAAACCTCCATGTTGACGAACCTGTTGCAATCCGGCGGCTCCGAGGGGATGCAGACCATGGACGCCGCCCTGCAACGGCTCATGCAGGCGGGCAAGATCAAGCCCACCGACGCCCTCGACAAGGCGATCGACAAGGAAAGTTTCGCGAAACTTCCCGAGGTCAAGGCTGTGCTCGAACGCGCGGCGGGGTAGGCTCCGGTTGCCATGAGCGACAACGAGCGCGACAACGAGAATCACAACCCGTGGACAACGCGGACAACCGAAACCCGCTATGAGAATCCCTGGATCCGGGTTGAGCACAACACGGTCTTGAACCCGGCCGGAAACGAAGGCATCTATGGCGTGATACGTTTCAAGAATGTCGCGGTGGGGATCATTCCCGTCGACAATGAGGGCAACATCTGGATGGTGGGACAGTACCGGTATCCGCTCGGCCGCTACAGCTGGGAGATCCCCGAGGGCGGCTGTCCCCTCGGTACCCCGACGCTCGAGTCGGCCAAACGAGAATTGTTGGAAGAGGTCGGCCTTCGCGCAAAACGCTGGGATCGCCTTCTTCACATCGACCTGTCGAACTCGGTTTGCGACGAAGTCGGCGAGATCTGGTTGGCACGGGAACTGGAATTTACCCAATCCGAACCCGAAGAAACCGAGGTGTTACAGCTTCTGAAATTGCCGCTCGAAACGGTCTACCAGGGTGTGCTTGCGGGCAAGTTCCGCGACAGCATGACGGTGGCCGGTATCCTTCGCCTCAAGTTAATGATGCAAGAAACGCCAGCGGGATAAATAAGCGGGGGCGACAGAGCGCTATTTACACGCCGGAAACACGACGACTACGCCCGTCGCAACCTGTTGTTCGCGTGCGATTTAACCAGTGTTTTACCAGGCCGAAACGGCTTCAAAGTTAGATCTATTGCATGGCTTTGAAACAAAAGTTGCTCGTCGTCGGCAACGGCATGGTGGGCCACCGTCTACTCGAATGCCTCATGGAATCTGGACGTTCGCAGGCTTTTGACGTGACGGTCTTTTGTGAAGAACCGCGTCTGGCCTACGATCGCGTGGGTCTTTCCAAGTTCTTCGAGGGCAAGGGCGCCGAAGATCTCGCCCTCGCGACGATTGAAGAGTATCAGGAGGCAGGATTCGATGTCCGCATCGGGCAACGCTGCACCGATATCGATCGGACCGCTCGCCTCGCCGTGTCCTCCAACGGCGACAAGGTTCCCTACGACCGACTCGTGATGGCGACCGGTTCCTATCCTTTTGTACCCCCGGTGCCAGGCCGCGATCATCCGGGATGTTTTGTCTACCGCACCATCGAGGAT
>JAYUPZ010000089.1:0-10225 GCA_043759805.1 Myxococcales bacterium
ACCCGCAAGACCACGGTATCGCGCATCAAGCGCAGCAAGTGCCGTCATCAATCGTGACACGTTTTCTGGTGTACGTCGGTGGACGATGTCGAGGTCGAAGGTTGATATCGGTGCGCCATTCAAGACCGCTGCAACACCGCCCACAACGACGAATTCCACCTGGTGAGCATAAAGGCGATCGATCGCGCCCCGAAAACCTGAGCTAGCGCTAGGTGCGACCATCCGAAATTCCGTCGAACCCGTCTACAAAGGTTTGGAGAACATCCAGGCGTTCTTCTGGCGTAAGCGACAACATCCAGCGAATCAAAGAGACGTCCACACCGTCAGCGTTTTCCCCACCCACGGGCTTCGTGTCTTGATGCGTGCCAGGTTTGAGGTCGCGCGTGTTCATGTGGGATTTTCACAGGGTATCATGATACCGAGGTCAGTTCAGTCGTGCGATGCGCTGTTCGACTATTCCCGAGCGTGCCGACAGCGCAGGCGCCGGGAAACCTGTAACGTAAACATCCTTTTACACGTCCAACGTCCAGAAGATTTCATCATAAACTCTACCCTTGCCCCCGACCATGCACCCACTTTCGCCCAAACTCCTCGGCCCTGCGTTCGCCACAATGGCCCTCCTGCTGTCGCCCGCATCGGCCCGCGCCAACCCGGTGAAATCCGACCACCTACAGGTGTCACTCGTATCACCCGCCACCGCCGTGGTTCCGGGAGCAGACCTTGTGGTCGGCGTGCACTTCGAGCTTGAGGAGGGGTGGCATCTGTACTGGAAGAACCCGGGAGACTCGGGCGAGGCACCCCGCTTCAAATGGACCTTACCCGCAGGATTCACCGCCGGACCCAATCTGTGGCCCGCGCCGCGCGCGCTGCCCATGGGACCACTCTTGAACTACGGTTACGAAAACGAGCTGCTTCTTCCTGTCACGATCCGGATCCCGGCGCAGTTGCCCGCGTTGTGGAAAGAAGGCAGCGAGCTTCCGATCGAAGTCGCCGCACGCTGGCTCGTGTGTCACGAAACCTGCATTCCCGGACAGGCCGACCTCAAGATCGCGCTGCCGATTCACAACAGCCCCACCCCCCCCGACGAAGCCAACGCGGCGCTCTTCAAAATCGCCGAGCAAGAACAGCCTAAACGTATTGCGGCCCGCGTCACACAGGATGACGACCACTACACAGTCGACCTGAACCTTGATGATCCGGCCCTCGCCGGCGAGCCGCTCATTCAATTCTTTCCCTATGAATCTCTGCTGATTTCGCATTCGGCCAAACAGGTGATTGAGTTTCGCAAGGACGGCATCCGCCTCCAGTTGAAGATCGACGACGCCAGGGACGAGCCAGCAGAGAAGCTTTCGGGGTTGATTGTCCTCGATGGCCCCTCACCGCGTCGTACGTTTGATTTCGACGAAACCATCGTTCGAGTCAAACCACCGGTGGCCGTCGCAGTAACAAAACCTGTTGCCGCCGGACCCACGAAGGCAGCGCCGGGATTCTTGATGGTGTTGCTGCTTGCGTTTGCGGGTGGCCTGATTCTCAACCTCATGCCCTGTGTTTTCCCCGTCCTTTCGCTAAAGATCCTGGGCGTGGTACGCCACACCCACGACGCAGCGGCCGCACGTCGCGATGGCTGGGCGTATACCCTCGGCGTGTTGGTTTCGTTCTGGTCCCTGGCCGGAATGCTGCTCATTCTGCGTGCAGGCAGCGCGAGACTCGGCTGGGGTTTTCAGCTGCAATCATCGGGATTCATCGCAGTCCTTGCAGTGCTCATGACCCTCGTCGCACTCAACCTGCTCGGTGTGTTCGAGATAGGCATCGGCCTCACGCGCCTCGGATCGATAGGCGGCATCACACCCGGTGGCAGCGCTCCCACACAACGCAAGGCGCTCTTCTCATCGTTTGTGACGGGCGCCCTCGCCGTCATCGTTGCCACGCCCTGTACGGCGCCCTTCATGGGACCTGCGATTGGTTTTGCGCTCACGCAGAATACGGTCGCCGCCATGACCATCTTTACCTTCGTGGCACTCGGCATGGCATCGCCTTACGCCCTACTCGGGTATTTTCCGCGCGTTTTGGCCCGTATGCCGAGACCAGGCCGATGGATGGAACACCTGCGACAGGTTCTCGCCTTCCCGATGTTTGGAACGGCACTGTGGCTTGTCGCGGTCTACTCGCAACTTACCGATTCGATGTCGGCCTTCAAGGTGATGGGCGCGTTGCTGGTGTTGGCACTTGGCGCCTGGATCTACGGTCGCTACCAGCAAAGCAGCCGCAAGCCCTTGTTGGTGATGATGCTCGCGCTCGGGGTATCCGCCACGGGCGTGGTATTCGCAACACAGACTCCCGATCCGGCCTCGCTCGTTCGTGACACCCACACTCCATCCGATGGGTCCTGGGAAGCCTGGTCTGCCGATCGCGTCAACACCCTGCGCGCTGAGGGGCGTCCCGTCTTCGTGAATTTCACCGCTGCCTGGTGCATCAGCTGCAAGGCAAACGAGGTCACCGTGTTTCAGAGCGAGGAGATCCGGCAGGCCTTCTCCAGGCTCAAGGTCGCGACGCTCAAGGGTGACTGGACGCAGCAAGACGACCTCATTGCTGCTGAACTTGAGTCGCACGGTCGCGCCGGCGTTCCGCTTTATCTGTATTACGCACCCGGCTCAAAAGGCCCACCCACGGCACTGCCATCGGTACTCACGAAGGGCATCGTCCTCGCCGCCCTTCAGGGGAAATAGACGGGAAATAGACACACTTTTCATGGCATGAATACTGGCAATTCGTAACACTAATCCCTTCGAAAGGAACTCCATGTTGGCAACCATAAAACCCTTGTCTCTCTTTTCCATCGCCGCCTTCGCCTTGCTCGCCATGTCAACCGCACAGGCCGCCCCCAAGGTCGGCAAAGCGGCGCCGGAAATTAAAGGTACAGACACGCTCGGAAAGACCCACGATTTGGCGCAGTACCGCGGCAAATACGTCGTCCTCGAGTGGCTCAATCACGGCTGCCCCTACGTGCAAAAGCACTACGACAGCCAGAATATGCAGAAGCTACAAGCGGAATGGACGAAAAAGGGAGTGGTCTGGCTTTCCGTTGTCTCATCGGCCAAGGGCAAACAGGGCAACGAAGAAAGCTCGGATGCAAACGCCACAGCCAAGGCAAAGGGATCCCACGCGACGGCCATCTTGCTTGATGCCGGCGGAGCCATCGGCAAGGCGTACGAGGCGCAGACGACGCCCCACATGTTCGTCATTGATCCCAAAGGTACCCTGGTCTATGCAGGGGCAATCGACGACAAACCGTCAACCGATGCCGTCGATGTGGCCGGTGCAAAGAACTACGTTTCCGCCGCACTGACGGCTTCAATGGCGGGCAAACCCATCGAGGTAAAAACCACAAAATCCTACGGCTGCGGCGTCCACTACTAACGAGGCATTGCTGAAGCGGTAAACTCAGACCCCGGCGATTCTTTTCGTCGGGGTTTTGTTTTTAAGCGAAAATTGGGTAATTTGCTCGGCAATCATGAGCCAACACCTCCTCGAACGCATCCGCAGCAAACAGGCCGAGATCGTCATCATTGGCGCAGGCTACGTGGGGCTTCCCCTCGCAGTCGAGGTGGCAACGGCCGGGTTTAAAACCATCGCCATCGACAAGCAGCAAAGCAAGGTCGACGCCATCAATGCGGGCACGTCCTACATTGGCGATGTGCCTTCAACCACGCTCGCACCGCTCGTCAAAAGTGGCAAGATCACGGCTACCGCCGATCCAGATGTGATTTCTCGATCGGATGTTGTGATCATCTGTGTACCCACTCCACTCAATAAGACACGCGATCCAGATAACTCCTACATCCTGGACGCAGCAAGCCTCATCACGCCGCGGCTGCATCGCGATCAACTGATCGTCCTTGAAAGCACCACGTTCCCGGGTTTTTCGCGCGAAGTGCTCGCACCGACCCTGGCGGCAAGCGGCCTTGTCCCCGACAAAGATTTCTACATCTCCTTTTCACCCGAGCGAGTCGATCCCGGCAATGCCAAGTATCACACCAAAAACACACCGAAGGTGATTGGCGCATCAAGCCCCATCGGCCTTGAATGCGCGAAGGCGCTCTACGCTTGCTTCATTGATACCGTCGTCCCGGTTTCATCGACCGACACGGCTGAAATGGTCAAGCTGCTCGAAAACACCTTTCGTGCCGTGAATATCGGCCTCGTCAACGAGATCGCCATGTTGTGCCAACATTTGCGCCTTGACACATGGGAAGTCATCGAAGCCGCCGCCACCAAACCCTTTGGTTTTATGCCCTTTTTCCCCGGTCCTGGGCTCGGTGGACACTGCATCCCCGTCGATCCGTTGTATTTGTCGTGGAAAATGAAGACGATGAAGGTGCAAGCGCGCTTCATCGAGTTGGCCGATCAGATCAATTCCGGCATGCCGGCCTTTGTCGTGCAGCGTGTGGCCGATGCGCTGAATCTTCAGTCCAAGTCGGTCAAAGGCTCGAAAATTCTCGTATGCGGCGTGGCCTACAAACGCGACATCGACGACATGCGGGAATCGCCCGCCATCGACGTCATCGAATTGCTCCATCGACGCGGTGCCGAGGTGAGCTACTGTGATCCGCACGTCCATACGTTGGACGTGGGCGGCCCTGTCACACGCGTCGATCCCGACCGGGCGGGCGACTTCGATTGCGTCGTCATCACGACCGACCATCGCGCCGTCGATCACCGCAAGCTGGTTGAACGCGCCCGACTGGTCGTGGATACCCGCAACGCGACCAAGGGCTTCCGCAGCGAATTTTCTGACAAGATCATCTGTTTGTAGTTTCAACATGAGCAACAAAGTCGAGATGCAGGTGGTCGCGTTTGGCGGCTGGAGGAACAACCTCTTGTTGAGCAATGGTGAAACCGAAGCGCTCGTCACGCTGGACGTCGGACCGCGCATCTTGCGATACGGCCCTGCCGGAGGGACGCGCAACCTGCTCGGCGTGATGGAAGATCAACTTGGAAAATCTGGTGAATCCGGCTGGACCATCCGGGGCGGACATCGCCTCTGGACCTCACCCGAGGATCCAGCGCGAACCTACGCGATGGACAACACACCGGTGCAGCACACCATCGAGGGCGACAAGGCCGTTGTGATAGCGCCAGCGGATCCTTCGCAACTTGAACGCGTGATGACCGTGTCACTCGCTGCAACAGGCACCCGCCTCACCATCGAACACACCGTCACCAACCGCGGCACAATTGCGCAACAGATCTCCGTGTGGGCGCTGACAATCATGCCCCGTGGTGGCACCGGCCTCATTCCGCTGCCGGAGAAAGTGCACCATCCCGAAGGCGCAGCGAATCCAACGGCCGAAGATTTTGGCCCGCAATTCTCGATGTCTTTGTGGTCTTATTTCTCTTTTGATGACAGGCGCTGGTCGTTTGGCGACCAAATGATCCGCGTGAGACAGCAAGAAAACGTTGCAGCCACCAAGATCGGATTGCGTCTGTCCGAGGGGTGGGCGGGCTACGTGCACGACGGTTTTTTATTCGTAAAAACCGTGCCCCACACTAAATCGGCCGTGTATCCCGACAAGGGTTGCAACTTTGAATGTTACACCGACAGCAACATCCTCGAGCTTGAAACGTTGAGTCCACTTGGCGCCTTGGCACCCGGTGCTTCGTTCATACACACCGAGCACTGGGCGTTTTTCCCTGTGGATAAAGGTGCGATCGAGAACATGTCGGATGAAAAATTCCGTTCCGAATGGTTGCCGCGCATCCGCTCTGCTCTTGCGTAGAGCCTCGATCACCCATGATTTTCAGTGTTTTTTGCTGCGATCGTGGTGCTGCAAACGTGATTTCAAAAAGAAAAACACTCTGATCGCTGTTTTTTCGCGGGAAAAGCGTATTTTCTTGCTTGCACGCTGAAAATTTCAGTTACAGTGGCGCATCGGTTTGCACCGCCGTACCAAAGGAAAAAACATGGCAAAAGGTCCGCTTTCAAAGTCGTCACTCATTCAAACCCTTTCGGACAAGTCCGAAATTGCACGGAAAGACGTGAAGGGTCTCCTCGAGACGATCGCATCGATCGGCTACACAGAGCTCAAGAAGAACGGTCTGTTCGTGGTTCCAGGTCTCGTTCGCATGGTCGTCCAGAAAAAACCTGCCACCAAGGCACGCAAGGGTATCAACCCGTTCACTGGCGAACCTGCAGTCTTCAAGGCCAAGCCAGCCCGTAAGGTCATCAAGGCCCGTCCGGTCAAGGCTGCCAAAGACGCAATCGCCTGAGACAAAGCGCACATTCGCTTTTTCGCGAAAAGGCCATCGGCAAACGTCGGTGGCCTTTTTGTTTTTGCGGTACGCTTGAACACGCGTGACCAACCGAATTGTCGTCCTAGAGTTGCAGCGAAGCTTCGGCAGCTTGCGTGCGGTGAACGGCCTGTCCTTTTCCGTTGCGGCCGGTGAGATCTACGGGTTGTTGGGTCCGAACGGCGCCGGAAAAACCACGGCCCTGCGTATTTTGGCCGGACTCCTCAAACCCGATGGTGGCTACGCACAGGTCGACGGCCTTGAGATCGGACCCGATCCCATCGAGATACGGCGGCGCATCGGATTTCTGACAGGATCTGCCGGACTTTACGGGCGCTTGAGTGCGCGCGAGCTCTTGCAATACACCGCTTCGCTCCACGGTGTTCCATCCGTTCGAATCGAGGCACGCATCGCGAGCCTTTCCGAAAGTCTTGGCCTCGAGAGCCTCCTCGACAGGCGTTGCGAAGGATTGTCCACCGGACAAAAGCAGCGCGTGTCGATCGCCCGGGCCCTTGTCCATGATCCCGGTGTCTTGATTCTGGATGAACCCACAACAGGCCTCGACGTCATTGCCTCGCAAGGATTGCGCGATGCGATCTCTGCCGAACGCGCCCGAGGAAAAGCCATCGTTCTATCCACGCACTATCTCGCCGAGGCCGAGTTGCTGTGCGATCGCGTCGGCTTCATGCACGAGGGCCGGCTGATCCGAGAAGGAACACCCACCAGTTTGCGCGCTGAAACAGGTGCGCTCAGCCTGGAAGCCGCGTTTCTGAGCGCGGTTGGTGTGCTGCCCTCTTCGCCGCGAGCAGCGACGCCATGAACTTATCCAGAAGGATCTTCGAGCTTCGCCTCATCTTCGTCAAGGAGATGCGCGAAACACTGCGCGACCGTCGCACCTTGCTCGTCATGCTGCTCTTTCCGCTGGTGGTGTATCCACTGCTGGCTCTGCTTTCCACACAGGTGACCGCCGCGCGAGAATCCCGGCTGGATGAGCGCCCCTCTCGCGTGGGCATCCCCGCAGAATCACCCGGACAGCCAGCCTACAACACCATCACGCAAGAGCTTCGCACGCTGACCAGCCGAGAACCCAAACGATTCGTCCTGGTGGAAAACGCGAAGGCGCTGGATGTTGCTCAAGAACGCGTCGATGTCCTCGTCAATCCCATGGAAGGTAAAGATGGGCGTCTGCGTGTGGCCCTTGTCCACGACAGCGCGCGTGAAACCTCCCGTCGTGCTGAAGCCCGCGTGCGAGAACATCTTGAAGGCCAGTTGCCCGACGGCTGTGTGTTGCGTTACGCCGTCGACGGCGAAGATCTTTCGACCGCGGAAGCCCGAAGTGGCTACCTGCTATCTCGCGTGTTGCCGTTGATGGTGGTCTTGATGTTGCTGTTGGGCGCTTTTTACCCTGCCATCGACACGACCGCCGGAGAGCGTGAACGGGGAACCCTCGAAACCACGCTGGTCATGCCGGTGCAAGCCTCCGTCCTGCTGCTTGCAAAAATTCTGTCGGTATCGGTGATAGCGATCCTGACCGGGCTCGCGAACTTACTCTCGATGGCGCTCACGTTTGTTCAGGTGCTGTCGATGGCCGATCCCGAAAAGCAGGTCCCAATTCCCTGGGTTCGCCTGTTGATGGCAACCGTCGGGATGCTGCCCTCGGCATTCTTGTTCTCGTCCTTGATGGTTGCCGCCGCAACCATCGCACGCAGCTTCAAGGAGGCACAAAACCTCCTTACGCCCCTGTATTCGCTCTTTCTCGTGCCGTCGGTCGTGGCCAGCATTGGAGATTATCCGCTGACCCCCGCCCTCGCGTTTGTGCCGGGCGTGAACATCACCCTTTACCTGCGCGATTTGATTCTTGCCGATGCGGCACCTCTGACGACACTCATCGTGCTGCTGTCAACAGCGCTCTATGCGGTGCTGGCAATGCGACTTGCCGCTCATCTTTGGAATCCAGAACGTCTGTTGGCACTCAACGATCCAGCGAACCGTTCGCCCGTTGCCACGCGCACGGTGGTTGAAGCAACGATCACGCCAGCGGACTCCCTGCTGGCCTTTGCGCTCGCCTTTGTTATTTTCCTGGCGTCGATGCCGCTGCAGATGCGCTTCCATGTGGCGGGTCTCTTCGCGGCGCAGTGGCTCGGGATGTTTGGCTTTGTGTTTGTGTACGTTCGGCTTCGCGGATGGCGTGTTGCGGATGCGATCGGCTGGCGCTTGCCCCCCGCGGGTGCGGCGATCGGAGCCGCGATGATGGGCGCCGGTGCCTGGATCGTGGTCGGCACGTTGACCAACGTGGTCGCCAAGCCGCCCGAAGAGGTGACAGAGCTCCTGAAAAAAGTTTTGCTCGCGGAAGGCGATCGACCGGTTTGGCTCACCTTTTTGTTGGTCGCTTTGACACCCGCCATTTGTGAAGAAGTCTTGTTTCGCGGACCCATCCTGCGCGGCATGGCAAACAGCTTCTCGCCCCGGGCTGCCATCGCGATTCAGGCCGCGATGTTTTCACTCTTTCATCTCGATCTTTATCGCTTGTTGCCGACCTTCTGCCTTGGTCTGATGTTGGGCTGGTTGGCACTGCGTTCTCGCTCGATTGTTCCGGGAATGGTGGCCCACCTTTTCAACAACGGAATTGTGATTTTGCTTTCGGTTTACGGAGCCGAGTCGGAGCTGGAGAAATCTGATACGAGCCAACAGTTCATGCTTGTCCTCGCAGCGTCCGCACTGGTCCTTGTCGGCATTCGAAGCGTTGCTCGAAGCTCGCCGCGACGCATTGTCGCAATGTAGTCCAGATGACAATTCTCAGCTTGTCTTCCCGGAGCCCCGCTGTTATGACCGGTGCATGGCGACGGCGGTGAGCAAGAAACTTTGGGCCCTTCTACGCAAGACCCATTTGCTCAATCACGGCTCAAACGAGGAAGTGGAAAACCTCGTCAAGTCACCGGAATTAAACACATTTCGTGCACGCCAGGTGATTTATCTGCCGGGTGATCGCTCCATGGGTGTTCATTTTCTCATCCAGGGACGTGTGAAAGTTTCCAAGGTCACCCGGGATGGCAAAGAGCTCACGCTCGCCTACCGCACCGAGGGAGATTTCTTTGGCGATGGCTGCCTGGTTACCCGCGGACCTCGCGAGGAAATGGCCGAGGCGATGGAGCCATCCTCGTCCATCGAAGTGCCCTGGGAATCGCTGCTGGCGCTCGTCGATAGCAATCCCCAGGTCGCCAGTTTCCTGGCCCGTGTCACGCTGATTCGTCAGCGCGACCTTGAGTCCAAATTCGAGCAACTCATCTTCAAGGACGTGGGAGCCAAGCTGGCCGAACTGCTGCTTGAGCTGGGTACGCGCCACGGCGTTGTTGCGCAGGGCGGCCTCGAGCTCGCACTCAAAATCACCCATCAGGAGCTGGCCAACCTCATCGGCTCCACGCGCGAGACCGTTTCACTCACGCTGTCGCAGTTCAAACGCAAGGGCTACATCACGACCGAGGGACGCCGCGTTATTCTGGCCAATCAAGACGGTCTTCGCTCGCTCGGCTAGACCGCCGCAGGGCTCAAGAGACCCGCTCCAAACACCGATGTTTGGGACTGGAGCTTGAGTTGACCCGCAGCGAAACCAAACAAAACCGAACCCGTATCATCAGCGTTGGCGGTGGTAAGGGGGGCGTCGGCAAAAGCATCGTCGCCGGCAACCTTGCCGTGGCGATGGCCCAGATGGGCAAGCGGGTTGTGCTGGCCGATCTGGATCTGGGCACTGCAAACCAGCATCTCCTGCTTGGTGTCGACACGCCTCGTCCCGGCATCTCCATGCTACTCGACAAGACCGTTGAAGACGTTCGCGACAGCCTCACGGAAACCAGCATCGACAACCTCTGGCTGCTTGCCGGTACGGGTGCGACGATTGGCGCCGCCAACATCACCTACAACGAGAAGGTGAAGATCTTGC
>JAYUPZ010000090.1:0-10225 GCA_043759805.1 Myxococcales bacterium
CGTGCACGCGCCACGACCACACGCGAACTGGCCGCTGCCACAGCGCTGCGTTGATCAGCACTGGCCAGGGTCGCTATCACATCGCCCGCCTTGACGACATCGCCTTCCTTGACCAACACCTTTTCAAGTCGACCGGTGACCTTTGCACCGATTTTCGAGGTGATTTGTGGCACCACGTACCCGGTCGAGGTCACCGATATCGAAGCCTGACTCGGCGAGATGAGGGCGATCTCTGTCTCCTCCACATCCTGCTTGAAAACGATCGCGCCAATTTTTCCCGCCGCCAAATACCCGACGCCACCCAGCGCACCGAGCACCAACAACACGACGAGCACGCGGCGAGCAGGCGAAGGTCCCGTAGGTTCGTCGCGGCTGATCTTCAGCGACGCGAGATCCGAGCTGAGCTGATCCATGGCCCGGCAGACTTAGCACAAAACTCGGGGGTGACCGAGAGCGCCACCGCTCAAGTCTTAAAACGACCCGGTTGCCGGGCGGCAGGGCTCATCGACAGGACACATGATGGTTGTTCCGCCACAAACTTCGACCGGATCACACAGGTTGACCTGTGGGCGGCAGACTGTGCCAGAAGGCGCAAATCGATCCGTCGGGCAAACACCCGAGGTGCCGTTACACGACTCCCTCATGTCGCATTCTGCCTGGGCTCGGCGGCAAACCGTCCCACCGGCCTCGAGAACATCCGCCGGACAGCGGGCGGACACGCCATCGCAGCTCTCGGTAACGTCGCAGGTTCCAATTGCGTCCCGGCAAACCACACCGGCGGGAAGGACGCCGTTAGGCGGACAGGTCGGACTTGTTCCCAGGCAAACTTCCTCGAGGTCGCAGGCTCCCACCGAAGCGCGGCACACAACACCCGAGAGGAACGTCTCCACGCAGTCACTGGACGTTCCCGCGCAATGGTCGGGGGCGTCGCAAGAATCCCTCGAGGATGACCCACAGACACGCGACGCCGGAGCAAATCGCTCCGCGCACGTCACGGAGGTACCGTCACACACATCGTCTGCATCGCAGGTCACCCCGGGGAGCCGCGGGCGACAGACCAATCCCGCCCGACGGACATCGTTGTTCGGGCATACATCTTCTTTTCCGTCACACGATTCAGCCACGTCACACAGGTTTGCGGCGGCACGACATACAATTCCAACAGAGACCCTTTGATCGCCAGGGCAAACGGTCGACGCACCGTCGCATACCTCGCCAATGTCGCAAGACCCACGCGCCACCCGGCAAATGGCTCCCGAAACGGCAGGTGCACAAACGCCATCCGGACGACCCGTGAGGCGATTGGAACAAGCCTGGCAATCCGCCCCACCGGAGCCGCACGCGGACTCACAACAAACACCATCGGCACAGAAGCCGGTGGCGCATTCATTCGAGGAACGACACTCGGCACCGAGGGACTGGCAGTTGCCGGCGTCCACGCAACTGGTTCCCGCGTCGGGAACACTGACGACGATGCCTATTTCGGCTGTGCCTGGTTCAAAGATGACCCGTGCGTCGGTGACCTCGAAGACGAATCGAACCTGCGTGATGGCCCCGGGATGGATAGCGAATAACAGGGGATTGTCGGAGGAAAGCCGCGCCGCCACCGCCTGTTCGGCACCGTGGGCCAGACGGTACAGCGCCCAACCCGACTCCAACCGTGCCAGGTAGTTTCCGATCGAAAGCGTCACGATTTGCAGTGCACTTTCGATCACATCTCCGGTTCGCACCAGCGATGTTTGCGGCCCCACGATGTTGATCGTGGCGTTGCGAAGTTCGTAGGTGGCGCCATCGCTGCCAACCGAGCGGAGCGCCATTGCGACCTGCCCTGTTTCAGACGGCGATTCTGCGTTGTTTCCATCGCACCCCGAGGCAACCAACAAAACGAGCAGAGGCAACATCGACCGGTTCAAATTTCGGAAATCGAATGGGGACTGACGGTTCGTCATCAAGGTGTCGCCTCCCTTAGGCAAGATCCTTTTACCGCCTACGCCGCGTTTTGACCACCAACTAAAAGAATCAACGGCGTTTGGAACGACCCCAAATGCTTTGGGCGACGCAGCCGGATTGACCTGCGGCCGACGGACTGCCCTTGATTCTCCACACCATGGTGGCCGGTACGATGCAATTCGTAGCACGCGCAAGACCAGCCCCAGATCATGGATCCTTCGTCAGTTCGATTTTGCTCCCTCCCCATGGTGCATTTTCAGCCCGACCGGAGGCAATACCGTCATGGAACGCGAAGTCAAATTTGGCCTCCCAGCCGCGGTTCCCTGGGACCCAGCAGGTGACTGTATTGCACTCACACATATATCTACAAAGGAACAGCTTCCCACAGTCGACGGTGATTGGGTCAACCCCAGCGTCGGCGTCCCCCGGGGATTGGTTATAAATGCAGGAGTGGCCATCGCCCGTTGGGACAGCCTCTCCGGACGCGGCGCACGTGCCCGTGTGACCAACTGGCGTTTGGCGCTCGCACCAGTGACGCCACAAATCCGAGTCTTTTGTTAAAAATTGCAACCGCCGACTGCCGGGTAGGTTCCCCACGCTGTAGTCGATCGAATGCATTTCATGGGGATATCCTTCCGAAAACTGTGAAAGTTGTCCCGTCAAATCGCTGCCGAATCCCGGTGGATACCCCACATTAAAATCGGTGGCAGGTGGAGGCGGCGTGCCGGCTCCCATTGTCACGGTGCCCGAAACGTCGCCCCTCGAATCGAGGGCGAATGATATTTTCACCGCGTCCGAGCCTGAAGGGAAATGGTAGCTATAGACGAAACCTGTCCACGACTCGTTTGATGCAACCGTCGCAAGAGTATCACCCGGCCCATTGACGACACTCGGTCCATCAGCGTCTCGTACGACGCCGCTGTCGTTGGATCCGGCCAGGGTTCCGACGACCACCGGCTTTTCGCAAGCAGCCATCCACAACAAGGTCGATAGACAGACCCAGCCGCGGCGAGGAACAATATCCAAATTTTTCATAATCTATTTCTCCTTGCTATCTGTGTGCGGCGACGCGCCTCGACCTTACAGAGACCAGGCCATTCCCAGTCCAAGCAACACACTCCATTGTGGTACGGTTTCAGACGCCACAGTTTCGTTGTTCTGCTGAACTTGAAGGGAAACACGACTCGGGATCACCGCCGATCGAACGTCGACCCAGGCACCGTCAAGCCACGAACGCAGCTCCATCCGAATGCCCACGGTGCCCCCGAGCTGCATCTGCGCCGCCACCTTGTCGCTGTCAAAGCCGTCACCCCACGCCAGCGTCCACATGGCAATCGCCCCCATGTCGATGCTAAAGGTAGATGTCGGACGCCAGGCACCGCAAACACCAAGACCGGGAGAAAACCAACCCGCGTTGCCATTAGACAGGTGCAAGCGACGGAACAAGGGCACGTGAAGCGTCGTACGTATAGAAAGGCGCGGCATTTTGAGTTTCACCTCGACCTGCGGCTGAAGCGCGAACGTCGCATCCAGCTTATCGAAACCTCCGGCCAGGCCGATTCCCGCCCACGATCTCGAGACGGCTTTCTCCCGCTGTGTTGCGGACTGAGAAAATCCACCTGCGACGGCCTCCCTACTGGCCTGATCGTCAACCGAAATTGGGTTTGCAGATCGATTCCATGACGCGATGACGACCGCCACCATCTGGGCCCGTTCATCGCAATTAGAACCGGTGACGATACGCCGACTTCGATCGGCGCCGCCAACCTGCCCTGTCACAATCATGCCGTCGGGAATTTCATCGATCGTGACCGTTGCATTGGCAACGTTGACTATACCGATGCGCGCAAGCGCCGCCTGTACCGCCGTCTCCGACGGGCAACTGCCCGGGGCCGACAGGGTTGCGGGCGATGCGATGAGAACAGCAACAGCCAAAAGCGAGATCAATTTTCCCCCAGGCTCTCGCGCGCATCAGCAGCATGACGTCCAGCGGGAAACTGAGCCACATATGCACGAAGATCGCGTCGCGCCGCCTCCTTGTTTCCGAGACGCAGATGACACGCGGCACGGCCAAACAGTGCCCGTTCTTGTAACGAAGGTGGAACGGAAGCAAGCGTTGCCGCATCAAACGCTTGAATGCCTTCGCGCCATTGTTGCTGCTGAACCAAGAGTTCGCCGCGAACGACGTGAAGCCCGGGGAATGCCGCGAATACCGCCGGGACCGCATGATCAAGTGCTTCGCTTGCTTCCTGCCTCCGTCCCATTCGCAACAGTGCTTCGACCCGGGCGTTCAACACTTCCGGAGCCAGTGCCTCGCTCCGTTCAAAGTGCAAATAGGCATCCAGGCGTGATAGCGCCTCTTCTGCTTGCCCGGATTCCAGCAGACGGAGGGCGTCAGCCACCAGTGAAGCCACGGGGGTTTTCACCTCGGGCACTATGACCGGCGCGTAACCCGGCTGAATTTGTGTTACGATTTTAGAATCCGCGGACGGATCGGCATGGACGCTCGCCTCTAAACTCCGTGGGATCCTGTTTGCGATGGCACGAAACTGCACTGGCGGTTCCTGTGCGGCGACGGTAGCAGACGACGGATCTGCGAATGCGGGAAACTGTGAATTCGACATCGGCGACGGGACCGACGTTGGGACCGTTGTATTCGCGAGATGCCGATTGACGCGAACGCGCCGCGCGTGCGCCTCGGGCTTGGATTCGGGCACGGATACGACAGAGACACCCGCATTCCGGTGTGGTGCGACGAAATGGATAATCGTCGCACCAACGACACCACCACCCACAAATACGACCAGGCTCACGACGGCAACGCGCAAAGCCAGCGGCGGCGCACGTCTCGATCGGTGAATTTTACCAACCTGGCCGATCGAACGGACGGTCGGAAAATGGGTAGGCCGAGTAAATTGCTCGGCGGCGCGAAACATCTCGGGTAGACCAACGCCGGTCGGGTCTGCACTGGGTGGTAGATCAGTCAAACGCGCGGGGGTGTGACCGGCGGACGGCGGTCTTGATTTCACGGAAACCTCTCTTTTTGCAACCGTACGACGAGCTCGGTCAGACGGGCGCGGCCGCGGTGAATACGCACCCAGACGTTGTCAATCGAGCAGCCGACGAGCCGAGCTATCTCCTCGCCTGCCAATCCATCGATCTCGAACATCACCAGTGCGGTTCTTTGTTTTTCAGGTAACCCGTCCATGGCGCGATACAAAAGCCGAACGCGCTCGCGGGCCTCCAGAATTTCTTCAAGACAATGGCTGTCGCCCACGTTTTTGCCGTTATCGAGGCCAAGAAAACCGCCAAACCATCGTGCCCAGCGGCCCCGGGCCCGCTGCCGGGATACGACCTTCTGAACGATTCCAAACAGCCATGTGCTGACCTTTGAGTCACCGCGAAAGCTTGGGTATTTCCGGTGTGCCGCAAGAAAGACCTCCTGCACCATGTCTTCCACGTCGACATCGATTCCAGCGAGCCGGTTGACCCAGCGTCGTACATCCGATGCGTGGTGCGCGTAGAGCTGAGCCGCAACCACCCGCGCGACGCGATCCCCCGCTGCATCTGGTTCAACCAAATGCAAGCTGGCGGAGTCCTCTGGCAGAGTGTTTGGCAATAGAATGTCCGAAAGCGTTGGGAGCAGGGTGCGTTCTGTTCTGTGCGGACAGGACCGAGAACCTTACACAAGATCGCGGCCGTTCGGACCTCCCTTCCGCCCTTCCTGGTTTAGGATGAGTCCAGCGTGAATCCCAAACAGCATCCGCTTCGACTCGTTGGCCTCACCGGTGGCATCGGCTCCGGCAAATCCACCGTCGGCCAACTTTTGAAGGACGAAGGCGTGCCCGTTCTTGACGCGGACCAGATCGCCCGCGCGATCGTCGCGCCCGGTATGCCCGCACACGCCGAAATCGTTTCACACTGGCCGACGGTCCTTGCGCAAGACGGAACGATCAACCGGAAGCAGCTGGCCGCCATCGTTTTCTCCGATCCCGCAGCCCGCTCTGAGCTCGAAGCCATCACCCACCCGCGAATTCGCGAGCAGTCCCGAAAAGCGGCAGCGGAACTCAATCAACAAGGCCACCCCCTCGCCTTCTACGAAGCGTCTTTACTTGTCGAAACCGGACGTCACAATGAATACGACGGTCTCGTGGTCGTCACCGTTCCGGAATCCGTGCAACTTGCCCGCGCAACCGCACGGGATAACGAGAAGTCTGCACAAATCCGGGCACGAATCGCCGCACAACTCCCGCTTTCGGAGAAGATCAAGGTCGCCACCGACACCATAGACAACAGTGGTGATCTTGATAACACACGGGTACAGGTCAAGGCTTTGCTGGCGCGGCTGCGGGCGCGCTTTGGCTTGCCATCTGTTTAAGCATTCCCAAACGCTCCGAGGCAGGCAGAGCCGATTCGGCGCGCTCGAGATTTCGTAGCACATTGACCGGATCCCCCCCGATTCGCATCCGATCGGGATCAAGCCCAGCAAGCCCTTTCGACTGTGCAACCGCTTTGTTTACGCCCGCGGTGCGCACAAAAATCTCACCCAGGTCGTCGAAGGCAACCAGACGCCAGTCTGCATCCTGCACCAGGTGCTGCCGAAGATTGTCCGCGTTATTCTGATAGGTTCGTTCGTTCAAGGAGGTGTACTTCATCACCACGAGCTCGATGCCGTATTGATCAAGCTTCTGTCGCCATCCCGGCTTGCCATAGCGAATATCAACGTATTCCCGGTATAGACCGGGAGAGAACGCATCGAAGGCAGGGAAAAAATACACCCGCTCTTCCGGATAGAAACGCGCCAGGAAGGGTCCCGCCCATCCGTCCGACACGAAGGCAGGACCCTTGAGTTTCCATGCCGCCACGCGATCCAGCATCGCCGTACCAAATCCGTACGGAGAGAACCCCAGCCGAAGCGGCCGCAACGACCAGTTGTCGAAAACCATCACCATCATCGCGATTGCAAACCCCGTGCGCGCAATCGCTGGGCGCAGAGTGACCCGTGCAAGCAATTGATCAAGACCCAACGCAATGACCGGCGCCGCCACGATGGCATGGGCATCGGCAAAGCGAACGAACTTGAGCGAGAAGAAGGCAAACACCGCGCAGGGAGCCCACAGCGGCAACGCAATTCGTCGCACATTAAGCGCTACGATTGCGACCCCCACGCCGAGAAAGACCCAGTAACCCTTCATCACTGCGAATGGAAAACGCCAGGGTGGCCGAAACTCAATGAGATGCTCGGCCAGAAAGGCATCGGCACCCATTTTGAAGGGGACCTCAAGAACCCGCAGCGGGAACGGGTGGTAAAGTGACAGCACCAATCCGCCCATCGACAGGGCGAACACAAGCGTTGCGACAAGCGCGAAGGCAGGTCGCCAACCCATCGGCTCCGATATTTCCGATTCGCGTCGCAGCCGTATCAACCAGGGCGATACCAACAGACATCCGCCGCACAAACACAGCAGCAATATAGAAAAAACCGCGCCAGCGTGGAGGTTGCAGGCGGTAGCCGTTGCAACGCCACCCGCAAGCAACCAGCGCCAGCGCCCACCATCGGTCGCACGCCACGCACGCGCCAACGCCCATACCACCACGGCCAGCATGAGATTCGAAAAGATGAGTGGACGTTCAACGAACCGGAAGGCACACGACCAGGCCGCAAACAACACCACCATTCCCGCAAGCAGCGGTCGCACACCGAGCGTTATGGCTGCGAGGAACACGAGACCAAAGGTCGTCGCGACGATGAAGGCCTTGGCAGCGATGAGGGCAAACACGCCACCGGACTGCCACAGCCATTCGAACACCACTGCAGGTACCCCCTGCTGCAACACCCACGGCTGGTTGGGTGCGGCGAATGAGAGTACGTTCCGATCCGGCCAGTGGCCCGACGCCAGAATGTTTCGCCCCGTGGCCAAATGAAAGCCGAGATCCGGATCGCTTATCTCGTAGGTCGCCAACGCGGCCACGCCCAGCAGCACCGCGCCGAGGGGGATCGCAACCGACTTTCTGTTCACCGAAGGATTGTATCCGGAACAAGTCCCGCTTACTTGTCCGACTTCCACTCAAGCAGCTCGGCGACGTTCTTTTCTTGCGCCCCTTGCAGTTGACCCATGGCGCTCAGCTGGTGAACCAAGAGCGCGCGTCCGTCAAAAACGGACAGGTTTTGCATCTCAAGTGCGCCCATTCGATCCTCAGGCGTGAAGGCGCTTTCCACCTTCTCCATCGACAGTTTGTGCGGATCGTAGGCCATATAGTCGGCTTTCGTATCACACAAACTATAGTCGTCACCGCGCCGCAGCTCGATGGTCACTTCGCCGGATAGCGGCGTCGCCACCCAGCGGGTCAGCGCATCCTTGATGAGCATCGCCTCGGCGTCGTACCACTTGCCTTCGTACAGAATCCGTCCCAGTCGACGACCCAGGTTCGAGTAAAGGTCAAGGGTGTTCTCGTTGTGGACGGCCGTCATGAGGCGCTCAAAAGCGATGTGCAGGAGCGCCATGCCGGGCGCCTCGTAAATGCCACGGCTCTTGGCCTCAATCACGCGGTTTTCGATTTGATCGCTTGTGCCGAGTCCGTGACGGCCACCGATGCGGTTCGCCTCGAGTAAAAGCTCAATGGGCGTGGCAAAGCGTTTTCCGTTCAGGGCGACGGGCCAGCCTTTTTCAAAGCGTACGACAACACGCTCGGCCTCGATCTTCGTATCGGGCTTCCAGTGTGCGACGCCCATGATGGGGGAAACGATGTCGAGACCCTTGTCGAGAAACTCGAGATCTTTTGCCTCGTGCGTCGCCCCGAGCGCATTGGCATCGGTGCTGTACGCCTTCTCGGTGCCCATGCGATAGGGCATCCCGCGCTGCACCAGGTACTCGCTCATTTCCTTGCGGCCACCGAAGCGATCCACGAACACCTGGTCGAGCCAGGGCTTGTAGATGGTAAGCGTCGGGTTGGTCAGCAAGCCGTAGCGATAGAAACGCTGAATGTCGTTGCCCTTGTGGGTGCTGCCGTCGGAGAGGATGTTGACCCCGTCCTTCTGCATCGCGCGAATGATCGCGGTGGTGGTCACAGCGCGTCCGAGTGGCGTCGTGTTGTAGTACTTCCGACCCGCCGTCGTCAGGTGAAACGCACCACACTGAATCGCGATGAAGCCCTCGCGCGCCAGGGCATCTCGACAATCGACCAGCACTGCACCCTTGGAACCGTGTTCCATCGCAACGGGCGGAATGTCGGCAACATTTTTTTCGTCCGGTTGCGCGAGATCGGCCGTGTAGCAATAAACGTCGAGTCCTTTTTCGGCGAACCAGGCAACCGCACAGCGGGTGTCGAGTCCTCCTGAAAAAGCGACGCCAATTTTGGTTCCAGCAGCGGGAATGGTCTTGTGAATGCGTCCCATGGCGGCGCGTGGCTTACCATATTTTTGCAACGGCTGGCGAGCGCCACATGCATGATGGAAGTCCTCGGGCTTCGGCGATTCCCATCCGCTTGACCTTCACGCGCCAGTCCTCGCCCGCCCCCGGCTCTCCAAGTACCCGATGGTCAGGCAGGGCATCCCACAATCCCGCTGCGATCTCGAGCTGATAGCGGCCATGGGAAAGCTCGTCTTGACTGAAAACGTAGACGCAGCGATCGGGCGTCTCGGACCTCAACCGCCTGAAATAGACGTACCAGGGCATACCGTCGCGGCCGTGATACCCGGTTGGCTGTCGAGTCTCGATCTCGGCCCGGTATCGGCGGGCGTGACCGAGCACCGATGCGATTTGACTCACAACGGCCAGAGCCAGGAAGACCGCAGCGGCACGCCGCCAGAAGGTGCGCGCAAAAAGTCCAAGATCCGATCCAATTACCGCAGCCCCGAACAGCGATAACAAGAGGGGTACGTACTCGTACCGTTTGTATTTGTCGCTGGGCAGGTCCACGTAGACTGCGGTGACCACCGTCAATGCGAGCAGTACGATCAGGATCACGGCGACGCGGATCCGCGCAGGGGCGGCCGTGTCCTTGATGCGGGCCCAAAAACTCGCGACGGCAGCGGAACCGGCGACCAACAAAAACCAGAGGAGGCCAAGCTGGGCCAAAAATGAGCGCACCGCATGCGACTCAAGGGCGACTGGCCCCGCCTCGTACATGATCCCCGTCCCAAGGTGTCGGGCGATCCGGTTGGGGCTACCCATCAGTCGAACGACTTCGTTCCAATCGCGTGGGAAAAAGCTCGGTTCGGGCCTCGACAGCAAGACGGAGAACAATTGACGTGCGGTCAACCCTTCCGATGTGG
>JAYUPZ010000091.1:0-4901 GCA_043759805.1 Myxococcales bacterium
CGTCAGGGTGCCGGAACATAGACGGCGATCGAATACGGCGGTAGCTGATCCTGCAACTGTCCACCGGACAGGGCCAGCGGAGAAGAGTCAGGAACCATCGCCGCAACGGCTGCCGTCAAACGATAGACGGACGCGGTAGAAAAAGCGGGACCGTTGCTGGAGTCGAGCGACACCGGAACGAATTCTGCCGTCTTGTTGATAATCACCAACACGGTCCTTGCCGGGTTTGTGGAATCTTTGCTGGCGTAAATTGAAACGCGCGCGGGATCGGGATTGACGACCTTGATTGCGATATCACCAAAAGACGAACCGACTCCATCGTAGTTCCGGAACGCGCGAAACCCAGCGCCCGAAAAAGAGTTTGGAGCCAGACGGTCCTCCAGAACCGCCATGTGAGCGCCTTCGCGCCCCAAAATACCGAGTCCGTCGGCAACCAACAGGCCACCGTCAATGGTTTCGCCTGAGCCGAAACTCCACGAATTGAATGCGAGCTTGGTTCCAGGATAGCCGGATCCGGCGTCGCTTCCGATGAGTGCCTTCAGTCTGGGGATGAGCTTGACCGAACCTCCCAATTGTCGACTGGTGGAGGACTTTTCGTCGTAAGTCGGATCCCAAAGCGATCGCGGCGACTGTAAGCGCGCTTGCCGAAGGTCACTCTCGGTCATGACACCCGAAAGCGTGGGCCCCCAGTCGATTGCCAGCGTGTCGATAACTCGACTGCCCGCCAGGTCATTGTTCTCCCGCAACGAGCGTAGGAAGTAATTGAAAAAGAATCCGCCATCGACCGCGTCCGTCGCCCAGTTCAAGTTGTTGACGCCCGACCACCCGACAACGGTGGAGGCCACCACCTCGGCACCGGGATAGGCGGTTTTGATGGCCCGCGCGAACTCGATGTTTCGTGTCACAAACTCCACGTAGGTCACCGCATTCGGGTGCAGATTCGCGAATATCCCGTGCCAGCGCTCGGGCAGAAAATCGAGCATGAATGCGACTTTCTGTCCGCCCGCCCGGGCCCTTGCCCAGGCAGCGAATTCGTCCTGCGATACGACGCCATCCGTGATATTCGGTGTCAACGACAAAGGCGATCCCTTTTTCGCCTGGTTGACGCGAAAACGGGTGCGCAAGTAGTCCGGGGACAAACGCACATCGCCCTTGCATTGCGTGGGACCCGAACCTCCCACGGTGTCAGCGGCGACATAGGGACCAATCGGCACCGGTAGTAGCGACACCGCTCCCAGGCCACGTGTTTGTCCGAACAATCGAGTCACGGCATCGCCCGTGACCTCGTCACCAAAGAATGGCCCGCTTTCCCAGCACCATGTTTCTCCTGGATTTCCCGCGTTGAGCTCCCAGTTGTAGGTGCTGATCCAGAACGACGCGTAACGCATCAATGTGTAACGATTGACCACATCGGGGGTTCCCGTGTGGGAAATTTGCAAGCCGTAGACGAGGGGCGAAATTTTGTTCTGGACCTGACTCCAGTCGACGGCAAACGCGACAGGACTCGCAATGACCGAACCATCGGGGAAAGGATCGACCATCCCTCCTTGCCCTCCGAAACCCCCGTCGACCGGTTCACCGCCAACCGTGAGCACATCGTGACTACAATTGCATGCAACCGTGTCACCATCCACCGCGGCAAGCGATGTCAACACTGATATCACCAGCATTGGCGCTCCGTGAACCGTAACAATGTCGCGCAAACTCATGGCAGCCACCCCGCACTTGCAAAAAGAGCAATCCACGGGCCCTCGACCCCGCCCGCGCCCCGAACCTCAAGCGATCCGTCCTCGGAGGGAGCCCGAACCTGTCCCGTGCTCTGCAAGAAAGCGTGCCCGGCCTCGGCGCCAATTCGTACCACAAGACTGTCACCGACGAGCGCACCTACCCCGGCAGACAGAAAGGGCCCCCCCCAAGGACCGGCGAATGCGTCCTCGGTCGTGTTGGCGGGATCGGCCGCTTCCCCGGTTATTTGTGCCACCCCAAGCCGCACCCCTCCACCAAAGCGAAATGAAAAGTCTTTTTCACGGTGCACGTACGAGGTACCGGCACCCAAACTTGCGGCGAGAATACTCAAATCACCTTCGTCCAGCGTTTGACGACCGCCCTCACCTGTCAAATCGATCTCAAGCGCCAGACGGGGGCGAATCTCGTGGGAAAGCAACACACCCAGTCCCCAGTTCGCGCGGCTCGTCGCGGGAAAATATCGACCGAGAGCCTGGACCAACGCCTCGGTTGCAACCGGCTCCGAATCCTCGACAGGCACGGCAACAATCACCCCCTCGACGGGTGCAGGCGTGTCTATTTTCGCAACGGGCGGTTCAACTGGCTTGGGCAGCGTGGTCATCGCCTCGACGATCGACAGTGCGACAAAACGCGGGCGAGCGCGTGCTCCGGTTGCACTCAAATCCAATTCTCGGGTGCGGGTTCGTTCCGGATCGGCGTCTATCACGAAGATTCGGTACTCGGCCTCTCGACAAACCACCTTCACGCGTACGCCGGTCGCCTTGGGGTCATTCGAGGTCGCGGCGTCACCGCCTATCACTTCCGCTTCCAATTCGATCTTCAACAGACGACGAACTTCGTTCATTTCATCGACCCGGCATCCCTCGACCAACAGGGGAATCACTGGAACGGTTGCATCACCGTCCACCGAAAGTGTTGCGGATGCGATGGACGATGCCGAGGCGCCCGCAGGCGTTGTCGTGGGAACCTCTGGCGCACCGACCGGTGGGGCAGTCTGCGCCCAAGCAACGCGGGCGCCAGGCCGAGAGCCAAGACAGGCCACGAAGGCCAGAGGCAGGGTCCAACGGACGGACGAACGAACTGCAAGAAAACGATATCTCACGAGCATCCGAATGGTTTCACTGTACCACCGAGGGGCACAGGAGAAGCCAGCGGATTAGTCCGCGAGCGGCGCGATCTCGTGGATACGCGCACCGGCCGGATAGCGATTGATGTATTCGCGCGCCCGTTCCGACGCGGCGGTCGTCAAACCCGCCTTACGCAAGGCCTCGACTTCGCGACCAAGGGCGTCCTCGGCAAGCGGACCCGAGGGTGAAAGATTGCGTGCCTGCGCAAATGCCTTGGCTGCATCGGACGCGCGACCCAAATTTTCCATCAGAACGCGCCCCAACAGGAACGCCGCCGGCGCGGCACGATCATCTCGCGAGAAATGCGTCACCACCCGGTTGAGCGGACGCACCGCCTCTTCGGGATGGTGGGACAAACGGGCCACGTCTGCCGCGAGCAAAAGATCGTGAGGCACATCCACCATCTGGTTCAGGTCTCGTTGCAACGCCCGGAATGCGGCGTCGTAGCGACCAACCCTCGCCAGCTGTCGCCAGGCGCCCGTCGGAGCGTTGGCCTTGCCTGGATTCGGCACAGCAGCTTCAACTGGGGGTGCTGCTTCCTCGGGGGCTGGCGCGATCGCATCAACGATTTCACCCTGTCGTGAGAAACGACCGGATTCGCCTGCTTCAAGGAGGCGCGACGCGGCGCCGTCCTGTCCCCACGACACTCGAACGCGACCTTCGTCGACCTTGACCGCAACCACGCCGGTCGATTGACGATCAACCGTAAAGACTGTTCCCAGTACCTCGACAAGCACCTCATCGGCGGAGACGCGGAAAGGAGCCTCACCCGCCTCAATTTTGCGTTTGTCGACTGCAAATCGGGCGGAACCAGCCTCGACCGCAACGTTCGCGCGCGAGCCGCGGCCGCCAGCAGGTCGCAACCGTCGCACACGTGTGTCCGGTGTGAGGAAATGAACCTGTGCACGCTCCTCGACAAGCGACGCCTGACCGAGCGGACCTGCAGGTCGCAACTCTTCCTCGATGGGGGAAGGACCGGGCGCCGTGGGCGAAGGTTTCTCAACAATCGTATCACCGGGTGCACGCAGCACGCTCACACCCAGTGCGGCACAGGCTAAAACGCCCGCAAACATGGAACCACTTGCGAGCATTTTGTGCCGGCGGGCCTGCGTTTGAATGCCGTGCGTGATCCCCGCACGGATTTCAAATCCGTCTTGCTCGGACCATTGCTGGCTGGATTCCACCAAAACTTTCCGTACTTGATCGCTGAGTGCCATTATTCGGCCTCTCCCTTCCCACCGAAGCTGCGTTCCCCGGTATTTTCAACGTGGGCGCGCAATTTGTCTTGAGCCGCCGAGATCCTGCGCTTCGCAGTGGCAAGCGAGCAACCCGCGAGGCGGGCCACCTCATCAAGCGGCTCTTGTTCGATATGCCTCAAACTCCAGGCGATACGCTCCTTGATGGGCAAGCGAGCCAACGCAATTTGCAGACCTCGAAGCTCGGCTTGCGTCTCCGGTGAAGCGTCCTCGGCTTCGACCTCATCGAGTTGTTCAGACTGGAACAAAAGCACCTGTTGCCACTTTTTTCGGCGCAAGCGATCGCTCACGGCGCGCACAGTAATGGTGGCCAACCAACCGCGAATCGCCCCTGGGTTCTCGACCTTGTCGAGCGAACGATACGCTTTGATGAAAACTTCTTGGACGATGTCGCGAACGTCGGCTTTGCGAATCATCAGACGGTCCGCAACGGCGGCAACGTATCGCCACTCACGACGGTACAATTCGTCGAAAGTGGGGATCTTTTCGTAAGAAGGCGTCTGCACCTTCAAGCTGGCCATCCGCACCTCTTTGGACCCGAACGCTTTAACAATGGAGCCCCCCGAAACGGGGTTCACGTCCGATCCTGGCAATCGCGCACGCATCCCGTATGCGAATATCATAACCGATTCGGGAAAGTGGGATAGCGATGCGACTGCGTTCATGACTGGAACCTTGGAAGGTCTACCTACGTGTCTGTTGGACGGCATCCAAACCCCTGGTGGCTCAAAGTTAATCGAGCGTTGCAATAATTGATTATCGTTTTACAATG
>JAYUPZ010000092.1:0-4890 GCA_043759805.1 Myxococcales bacterium
CCAAAACCTGGTCGACATGGTTGCCCGGGCAGAGTCGAAATGAACGCCGCACAGGCCGTACGTCCATTTCGTTTCGCCACTGGATTAGTAGGCGATCGCTCTATTTGCAAGTGCCCGGGCTTCGCCCATCGGCATCATGGTGGTCTTGCCGGAGCGCAGATCTTCAATGATGAGCATGTCGCTGTCCTTGCGGTATCGCAACGATGGGCTGCCATCTGTTGAGACTTCAACTGCGCCGTCGGTGGTAGCCCTCATAATGTGTTCGGCTCCCGCATACTTGAAGGTGGCGGTGCCGTCCTCATTCAAGGCGACGGGATTCTGACCCGAGAGAACCTCGATTGTATTGAAGATAAATATGTCGGCGAAGGAAGCAAGCGGATAGACGGGAATCAGGATCAGTCCCCACATGAGCGCCGAATTGGCGAACTCGTTCCCGGTCGCGGATGCGTTCCAGGAATAAATCTTGCGTGTGAGTGCAAACTGGCCAAAACAGCCCGCGCCCAGGGTGGCCACGCAGGTAAGTGTCAGGATGGAATTCCGGAATCGTTTTCGAGTTGTCATCATGAGCAATAGAACCTCCGACGTGGACGCTACTTGATGCACGTGGGAGTCGGTCAATTGATTTTCCTCCCGCTCTTGGAAATTGGTGCCACGTCTGCTGGCGAGCGCAGCCTCCCCGAGGCTCAGGAAAGGCTTCCGGGGAGCGAATCAACGGAAATCCTGGAATTTATTGTTCTGGACGAAGCGTTTTGACTCTGGGGTAGCTAAAGTATTGCCCCGTTGAATCCCCTCCTTTTGTCCGAATGGAAGCGCCAGCTCAGCCGAGCGATTGAGATGGCCGCGGCCGATTCAAAGCCCGGTACAGCGACCGATCGGGAGATTTTTTACGCCGTCGACCTGCCACGCACCCGCCGAACCGGCGAACTTGCTTTTGTTTTGCTCGAGCGGAACACCGAGGCTGTAATGCCCGTTCACGTGGCTGCCCGCGTGACCTATCCGGAGCTCGTCACGCTGCGGGATGAAATCGACCGCATCCTGTTGCCAATGTTGCAGGGACTGGACGGCAACAAGGATTGGCGTCTGCCCGCGACCTTCCTGGCTTCGTCGTCCTTGTCCGTTTTTCACACTGAAGTCACGGTGCCTATCGAGATGGCCGAGATCGTGATGCCGATGTTGGTCCGGACCGGTCGTCTCGGTTTGAGAAAAGTGGCGGACGGGCCAATGACGCCGTTGCACTGGGACAACACGGGTCGGTGGCAGCTGAGCCTTGGTTTGGTTTACCCTGAACGAGCGACGATCGTCGAAGTGGTGCCACGCATCGAGCGGGGCTCTGAATCCATTCCGTACGAGGAGGATCCCACCCTTACGCCTTCGGGTTGGATCATTTGGGGCAACAAGATCGGGCTGATTGATTACCGGGGTGGATACGGCTTTGCGGAAGGGCCACCGCTCAAAGTTCCCCGCCTGGAATTGCAATCCTTGCTGGCTTCTCTGTATTCATCGCCAGGATTGCCCCCGATCGTGTTGCCAGCGTCGCTTGGACTGCAGGAAACGGTTGGCGTACCACAACCATTGTTGCACGTACACTCGGGAACGCGTCCCGGTGGTCGTACGATTGAGACCCGTTTAAGCGCGAAAGCTTGGTTCGAATACGAAGGCGAGGTTATCGCTGCCGGCGATCCGCGATCTCGAATCGTTCGCGTGGAACGTTCGATTCTGATCAAGCGCGACGGGGATGCGGAAGCGCGTTTGTTGCGACGGCTATCGTCCTTGAAGATGAAGAAACTGCCGTCGGGCGACTTTGAGTTTGCACCCCGCCTGTTGCCCAATGTCGTTCGAGCCTTGGTCGGCGATGGCTGGCGGGTCGAGGCCGATGGGACGGTGTACCGAAGGGCATCGCATTTCCAGATATCGGTGAAAAGTGGTGTCGACTGGTTTGACCTGACCGCCACCGCCGATTTTGACGGACAGTCGGTTGGGTTACCCGCGTTGTTGGTGGCACTGCGGCAGGGCGACGGATCCGTACGTCTCGACGATGGAACCCTCGGCATTCTTCCCGAAGCCTGGTTGGACAAGTTTGAGGTGCTCGCTGATCTCGGAAAGGTGGAGGGGGACCAACTTCGTTTCAATCGAAACCAAGCGGGATTGCTGGATGTTTTGGTCGCACTTGAACCCGACGTTCAAACCGACGCTACATTCGACGAGGCAAGAAAAGCGCTCGCCGGTTTTGATGGCGTCAAGGCACTAAAAGCCCCTCCGGGGTTCTGTGGTACGCTACGTCCCTATCAAGAACAGGGCCTGGGTTGGTTCGAGTTCTTGCGACGCTTTGGCTTCGGGGGATGTCTCGCCGATGACATGGGCCTTGGCAAAACCGTTCAGGTCCTCGCGCTCGTCGAGTCGCGTCGGCAATCGGGAAGTGGTCCCACGCTGGTCGTGGTGCCCAAGTCCCTCATCTGGAACTGGGAGCAAGAAGCACGACGTTTTGTCCCCGACCTTCGTGTCTTGTGTCACGTGGGCACGGAACGCTCGCGCGAAGTCCTGGAATCGGGCGCCAACGATCTGATCTTGACGACTTATGGGACCATGCGGAAGGACATCGCGTACTTGCGCGAGATCGAATTTGACTACGTCATCCTGGATGAAGCCAATGCGATCAAGAATCCCCGTTCTGATTCGGCGCAAGCGGCAAGATTGCTGCGTGGACGTCAGCGCCTTGTGTTGACGGGAACGCCCATCGAAAACCACCTGGGTGACTTGTGGTCGCTGCTAGATTTCCTTAATCCAGGCTTGCTCGGGACCGCGCGCGCGTTTACCGCTGTGTCCGATGGCGCGAGACCCACCTCCGGTGCATCCGATTTCCTCGCGAGATCGCTGCGTCCTTTCATCTTGCGTCGTACGAAAGAGGCGGTTGCGCCCGAGTTGCCGCCGAAACACGAGGAAGTCCTGCTTTGCGAAATGGATCCCGCTCAGGAACGCCTGTACGCGGAATTGCGTGATCACTATCGCGCCAAACTGCGCGGTCGAATCGAGACCCATGGCCTTGCGCGCTCGAAGATGCACGTGCTTGAGGCCCTGTTGCGATTGCGACAGGTCGCATGCCATCCGGGCCTTGTCGACAAAAGCCGCACGGCCGAATCAAGCGGGAAGCTGGATGTGTTGTTGCGGCGCCTCGCCGAGGTGCGGCAGGAGGGTCACAAGGCCCTCGTCTTTTCTCAATTCACAAGTTTTCTGGCAATCGTCCGACAGCGTCTCGATGCGGAAAAAGTCACGTACGCGTACCTCGATGGCAGCACCCGCGACCGCCAGGAGGTCGTGACCCGCTTCCAGGAAACACCGGATTGTCAGCTATTTCTTGTCAGTTTGAAGGCGGGTGGCGTTGGTTTGAACTTGACCGCCGCAGATTACGTTTTCATTCTGGATCCGTGGTGGAACCCTGCAGCTGAGGCCCAAGCTGTGGATCGCGCACACCGCATTGGTCAGGATAAGCACGTCTTTGTGTACCGTTTGCTATGCCGAGAAACGGTTGAAGAAAAAGTCGCAGCCCTGCAGAATTCAAAACGCGATCTTGCCGCATCTCTCATCAATACCGACAACAGTCTAATTCGAGATCTGGATCGCAATACCGTCGAGATGCTGCTCGGTTGAGATTGGCCTAAACCCCGACCCCGCGCGACAGCGTATCGGTGGTGTCACGCAACACGGCAACTTGTTCAAGGATCGCCTGCTGGTCCGATTCAACCTGTTTGATGATCTTGACTGCGTTGTTGTTGATGGTGCGCGCCAGCGTGTGAATGCTCTCAAGCCGCTCAGCTCGGTTTTCGATTTCGTGAATCGCCCGGTTGATGCTGGAGAGATCAATGGCCTGTTTTTGACTTTGGCGAGCCATCCGAACGCACAACGCCCGGGCAAGCTGCACCCCGCATTCGAGCGCCACATTGGTCGTCGGATCTTCGGGATCCCATACGACCAAAATTGCGTCGTTGTGGCGCTGCAAAAAAATCATGTCTGCGGGGCAGGTCTTTCTGGAAAAGACAAACAAGGCGATTTGCGCATCGCGGGTTTTTCGCATGTTGTCACACGCTTCGAGGGCTCGCTTCACGTTGTAGCTGGCGTCCTCCTTCGCCTCAATGACGATGCGAGCACCGGCGGCCAGGTTTTCACTTCCGAGTGTCAGTACACCGTCTCCACACTTGCTGCTGGTCCGTTTTCCGGGCGTATTGCCCGTGCGTTCAACCCGATCGCCCATGGCGGTTCCACGCCTTTCAAGCCAGGCGAGCAAATCGTTCTCGAAATCGAGTCCATGGGTGGTGCTGCGCGCTTCTGCCTCCTGTCGTGCCGTGAGTGAAGCGAGCGATTTTCCCACCGCATCCTGAAAGCGCGCGTTATTCGAATTGTTGGTTTCCATTTTTTCGCTCAGGCAGCGCAACATGCGGGAGAGCGCGGATTGTTCGTTGTTGAGTGAAAACTCTGCCGTCATCGACTGGATCTCGTGCCGAATGCCATCGCGCAGGTTCCCGTGTTTCTCTTCCAGTTGGCGAACCAATACGGGCAGGGCACCGTCGGCGTTGTCGAATGAAAAGGTCTTTCGAACCATCTCGTTTTGATTCTCGATCGATCGTTGCATCGATTCTCGAACGGCCGCGACGATTCCTCGTGTTGATTCAGGATCGAGCAAACGAAAAATGGGGCTTTCGGCACCAACATGTTCTGCCATGGCGCGGGCGAGTTCGGAGGTCTCACCGAGCACCGTTCTGCTGAGCACGTTTGCGAGTTCGCCGTCTCCCCCGACAAACTTTTCGATGCGTTCGGCGAACTTGCCTTCCCTTGGATCCAGATACTCTCGTAATACGGTTGCGAGATTCGTTTGCATCTCCCGGGTGTGTGACCGTA
>JAYUPZ010000093.1:0-22964 GCA_043759805.1 Myxococcales bacterium
GACAGGACGACTCCCGTTGTGGGCGAGTGCCAAACGGAAAAGCTATCGGCGGCGACGTCCGGCATCCGATCAATCGTAATACAGTCTCGCGAGGCCCGGGACAGTGCCTCATGCGTGATCCACTGACCGAGGCTGGTCGTGTCGACAAGCCGAAAATCGCCCGACACTTTCGGCACGGCGATGGCTGAAATGTCTTCTGACCACCCTAACGGGGGTGCTGTCGCCATCGGACCCGCCATGTATGGTCTCGTGGTCTGCGGAGCGGCCATCCACGCTGATTTCACGCTCTGTGATCCACCTGTCCTCCAAGTTGAAAGCAGGTGGCGAAAGCCGTAGGAATAGGTAAAGATCGGATACGCGTTCGTGAGAAGATCCGGCTCCCGGCGCGCACGCCAGACGGAGTTGACGACGCCCGACTCGGCGGCTTTCTCGAAATCGACCGACGTTGGTGAAAAGCCGAGCCCCGTAGCAAGGGCAAGTCGTTGAATGAGTCTCGCTTCACCTTCGCTCATGGCGCGGCCCGCGAGGAACGCGTCAAACGTGTTGCTAATTCTGCGGCCGAGATCGCCCGAGGCGTCTTGCAAGGCGTGAACGTATTCGTGAACCAGCACCTCCACGTCTGTCGGATCCGGATCGCGTTCCGTGATGATGACGATCTTCTTGGATTCGCTGTTGTAGTACGCTGCAACCCACTGGCTTAAAGCCTCCGCGGCCTGACGTTCGAAAAAGTTCCAGGGTGAAAGATCGATCAGAGCAAACCCACGCCGCATCACGGCAGCCTCGGCATCGAGCTGAGCTTTCGCGGCATCCTCTGCGTTGATCCGCGCGAATTCGGTTCTGCTTTGCAGCGACACGGACACAGCGACCGCACCAGTCTCGCCACGCCAGCATTGCGCAACCGCGAGTGCATGGGCCTGACACGAGGGTGCTGTTACGTTGCACGGTGCAAGCTGCGGGCACTGCGACCCGGGATCATTGCCGCAGCCGAGGAGAGACGCGACTACCAGCGTACAAAAGACGGAACGCATCAGAATTTGGCTCCGAGGTTGAGGAGGGTAATTGGATTCCAGGTTTGTTTGTCGATGGAGAAAGGAGGCAGATTCGCAAAATAGGAGACGCCAAAAGAGAGCCGAGCCATGAAGCCCGTACGCGACATGAATTCACCACCCACCGCGGCGGTTACATCCGTGCCCCAGTGACTTGCGACCTCCACACCTTCAAAGGAGAGGTGGTCGCGCGGTCCCGTTGCAAGGTAGCCGTCTGCCGTCGCTCGAAAACGAACGCCATACGCAACACCAAAGCCCACGAGCAAAGTGTTGTCGTTGTGTTGTTCACCATAATATTTCGCAGAGAATCGAGCCCCGTACCCAAGGTTCGGTCGTATCCACAAGGGTTTGTTGCCGACCCGTCGGTCGTACGACATCGAAATGCCGACCATGCCCGCTTGCTCGAAACGCGTGATCAACTGAACCACGACGCCATTTTGGTCCCGGGTGGCTGTCTGTTCGGCGACAGCGTGGGTTGGCAAGGCCCCTGCATTCCCCATCAAAATAAGAACCCCCAGCAGCGTTGTGCTCATCCTGGAAAACACCCTCCCACAAAACCCCTGTTGGTTCCATGTTGTTCAGTCGAGCCACTGCCAGGCCGGTACCACGCGAATTTTGTGACCGTCTTCCTCCAGCAGGTCTTCCTGATCGAGCGTGACAACAATCAAATCCCGTCCGCGTTTGCGGGTCGTGCCGGGCAGCATTGCCGACTTGATGAGGCCACGAAGTTCGCGCCCCCGATTTTCTGGCGTCAACCTGGCGCAGCACTGAATGGCGAGATCGGGGGTGACAAAATCACATTCCCATTCGTTCGGGGCGAGAGCAAATGTTGGCGTTGCCCCCGTCCGACGCAACGCCAAAAGTACGGCGTTTTCCAGTCGCCGACCGGTATCGGGCGTCGGGTTCGGTGTGTTGGCAGCGGAAAGGCCGGTGTCGATTGCGTAGTACTTTGGCGGACTCGTCACACGCTGTTTGAAGGACGGGCTGAACCGGGGAAGTGAGAGCAATAGCCAAGCGTCTTGCAAATACTCAACCATGCGGCCCGTTTGTGCGACTGAAGGCAATGCAAGTCCCTTCGACAGCGCCTGCAATGAAAGGGGTTGGCCTGTGTGAGCGAGTAGATGCAGTGCCAGGTTCATCAACGGCCGGGCCGTACGCAGGGAATGCCGGGTTACGATGTCGCGATGGACAATGTCGCGCAGCAGGGTGCGCAACAACACGTTGCCGTCATCCTTGCCATCGTGGAGTGCGCCCGCGAAACCACCGCGTGTGAGATATTCTTCGAGTGCGCTGGCGCCTGCTTCTTTGGCCGTAAACGAGAGAAACTCGCGAAACGTAAAGGGATAGATCTCGTGTGAGATGTGCCGACCCGTCAGCTTCGAGCCCATCTCGCGGCCGAGGAGACTGGCGTTCGAGCCCGTCAGGCAAACCCGTCGCCCTGTGTCGAGTAACGCCCGTACAAGTCTTTGCCATTCCGGTATTTCCTGCACCTCATCAAGATAAACATCGGCTCGGGGATGATGGGCGTCGAGTACAGAGATGAGCGTTGCGAAATCTTCCGGTGAAAGACCATACAAACGTGTGTCTTCCAGATTGATCGTGACGGTGGCCCGTTTCGTTCTGCGCTGGATCTGACCTTGCAGGGTGCTCTTGCCGCATCGGCGAACGCCGATCAGCACCAGGGCGTTTGACGAATTGGAACCCTTCCAATCGGGCTGAAAAAGGCGTTTCAACTCTGGTGTGGGCGCTGCCACCGAACCTGGCGTGGCCAGGACCCCGGCAAGTGTTTCGCGTAACAACACACAGGTGTTATGTCATGAAGTACACTGGTGTGCAAGTATAGTGAACAAAAACACCGGCGCCCAATCCTGCCTACGCCAGCAGATCCAGCAGATCTTGCCGCGTGAGACCGCCCGCTGCACCCCCACCCGTCCCCAGTGCGGCATCCGCCAGTGCACGCTTTTTTTCCTGCAACAACAAGATGCGCTCTTCGACTGTGTCGAGTGCGACAAGTCGATTGATCAACACCGGCCGATCCTGACCGATTCGGTGAGCGCGATCGGCAGCCTGTGCCTCGACGGCAGGGTTCCACCACGGATCACAGAGGTAAACGTGATCGGCGGCTGCGAGATTGAGACCACTTCCGCCTGCCTTCAAGGAAATGAGTAGCACCGGTGGGCCATCTTCCTTTGAAAAGGCGTCAACCACCCCACCTCTGTCGTGTGTGGAGCCATCAAGACGCAGGAACGGAATCTTCGCTTCCTTGAAATGAGGTTCGATTTTATCAAGGAAACTTGTCCACTGCGAAAAGACAAGCGCCTTGTGTCCTTCTGCCACCGCCGTTTCAAGTGATTCGACCAGCGTATTGATCTTGCTCGACCCGTCGGCGTGTTGACCCGGCACGAGGCCCGAGTGGCACGACGCCTGGCGCAGTCGCAACAGTGCCTCAAGGGCCGCCATCATGCCCTTGCCGCCGTCGATCAAACGCAACACATCGGCGCGGGTGGCCGCACGAACCGCGTCGTACACTGCCCGCTCTGAGGGCTCCAGTTCCACGTGCAGTGTGGACTCGATGCGCGGCGGCAGCTCGGGCGCAACGTCCTTTTTCAATCGGCGCAATAGGAAGGGCTTGATGCGCTGGCGCAGTTTCGCAGCCGCCGTCGAATCGCCTGCCGCTATGGGGGCGGCGAACTTTTCAATAAAACTGGCCCTGCTTGCGAGTAGACCCGGATTCGCGAAGTGGGCGATGCTCCAGAGTTCGTCGAGTCGGTTTTCAACCGGCGTACCCGACAGGGCGATCCGAAAATCTCCGGGCAAATCAAAGGCGGCTCGCGCCGTCTGACTGTCCGGATTCTTGATGGCCTGCGCCTCGTCGAGCACAACGGTGCTCCAGGCCTGGGCCTGCAATACTTCCGCATCAAGCCGCAAGATAGCGTAGCTCGTCAACGTCACATCTGCCTTCGGATCGAGTGTGCGACGGTTTCCGTGGTAGGCGCAAACCCGCAAGCCGGGACGGAAGCGGGCGGCTTCTTTTTGCCAGTTCGGCAGAACGCTGGTTGGACAGACGACCAGGGTGCGGCCGTGGATCGCGCAGAGCGTTTGCAGGGTTTTTCCCAGACCCATGTCGTCTGCCAAAAGCGCGCCGAGACCCGCCTTGCGCATGAAGGTCAACCAGTTGACACCGTCTCGCTGATAGCCGCGGAGCTCGGCCGTCAGATCGGCGGGCAACCGTGCGATTGGGATCTGCGTGAAATTTTCAACCAGCGGTGCGAGTTTTTCGAGAGAGGGGGGCCGTGGGTGTGCAAGCGCATCACAGATCGTCCCCAGGGTTGAAAGGGCGTGGGTGGCGACGTGACCGGTGCGCGATCGGGCGGCGAGCAAGGCCTCTATTTTTTCGGCGTGTTTGTCGAGAAATCCGCGCGGAAGGCTGGCAAATCCATCGCCAATCGCCATCAAACCCTGGCCACTCGACCAGGCGGACAATACCTCGTTGGCGGAGACCGATCGGGTTTCGCCGTTGACTTCAAGCGCGAAAGTGAGTTCGAGGCCGATGCGCGCGCCGGCCGCACTCGACGTTGCCGTGTCATCGCGCAAGGTCAGGACAGGGCGAAGTTCGCCCATCGTTCGCAGTGCATCGGCACCCGGTCCCGCCAGCCCATCGGCGAAGCGTTGCAACCGTTCGGCGAGTCGTGCCGCATCGGCTCCCGCAAGTCGGCTGCGGCGGCCCGGCAGCAGGTTCAGTTCGTCGTGGAGACGCAGGCGCAGGCGCTGTTCGGCATTTGTGTCGCGCACAGGAACCGTACCACCGAGGTGTACGAGGCGTCCGTCGTCAATGCGTGCGCAGGGCGGATCGCCATAGACCATCAAGGGCAAAACCGAAATGCCGTCGAATTCGCGAGCGACCTCGAAGCGAATGCGTGGGGGCAGATCGCGGACGACGGCCGGCAACCGGTTGCTCTCCACCGTGACAACGATGCGTTTTTGCAGCTCCGGCAAAACGCGGGTCTTGATTTCGCCGAGGCGTGCGGGGGAGAAGACCTCCTCGCGCGGTAGGTTTTGCAGCCAGCCTCCAGTGAGCTCCTGCTCGCCGAGTAGATGCAGCACGTCGCCGCAGAGTGCGATCCCCGTTGCTACCACCGCCGTGACGCGGGGATCTTTCTCAATGAGCATCACAACATCGCGGTCGCGATCAAAGATGCGTGCGTGTGGCTTGATGATCTCCCGGGCGATCGTCACCGGCTGGTTGTCGACGAAAATACGGCCCTTTGAACGGGTTGCGTCGCCTAAATCGAACAAGATCTGCAACAGCGCCGACATCGTGTCGGGTGGCAAGACGCCGCCTGCGCGATTTTGCAAGAGGAGGTCGGCGCGTAGATCGGGTTCGTCCGGGCGCAAGGTCGCGGCAAGTCCCGGCCGGGAGAGCATCGCCGAGAGCGATTCAGGCATCGGGGCCTCTCCGTCCTGTTGTGTTACGAAACGTTGAAGCTTCAGGCCATGGTCGACGCGGGTGAACCGGTAGACGATTTGCCCGCCGGCGTCGGTGGCGGTTTTCAGCACTGGCAGCGATCCGTCCGTTTCTGCCTGTCCATCCTGTGCGACCACGATGGCGGAGGCAGCGATGTGTTCGCAGGGCATCACGCGACTGCCGCAGTCGCAATCCCACTCCTCCTCGTCCGGGGTGATGTAGAGCGAGACCGACGCTGCCACCGGGCGAGACGGCGAGCGCACCCTCAAGGCGATCTCAACCTCGTTGCGCGATTCAAGCGTGACCGCTCCTTCACGCGCAAGCTTCACCCCTCGGGACCAAATGCCCGGTAAAGCCGCGCGCGAGATGAGGCGGGTAATGTCGCTCATTGCGTGCTCGTTAGCATGGTGAGCGAACTTGTACTTCGTTTCTCAATCAACTACGGCGGTTTGGGCGGTCCTGTCGCCTGGTGTTGAGGGTCCCAGGTGCGGGCCACCGTGTCGGAGTAGGCCAGAATAAACCTGCCCGCCAATACGCAAAGCGTGGTGGCAACGAACAAGATCTGAACGCGCGCAAAGGTCGGGTGGCGGCTTTTCAAGAACGCTCGGATGGGTGCCTTCCACAGGGCCAGTACCATCAAGGGCAGGAAGTACACGGATTCAACCAGAGACACCTCGATTCCCCGCCACGACAAAAACTCGATTCCCGACGGTGCGTCCGGGATCGGTCGGATGGGCATCACCAGTCGCTCGCTGATGACAGGCCACAACATCGGGACACCTCGACTGTCGGTGGTTGAGGCGTCCAGTAGACCATGGCTCGCAACCGTGATGAAAGTCAGCACGGTGACCCGAACCGGATTACGTCCCTTTCGAAAAATGAGCCACGCAACGACAGAAACAAGGGCCGCGAAGAGCAAGGTGTGGGTAATGCCGCGGTGCCCGTAGAGCCCTGTGTCAAGTACCCCAAAAGCCAGCGGTATGATGTCCAGATCCGGCAGCATCGACAGGCCCGCATAGACCGCCATGATTTTGCACAGTTCCTTGCGATCACGGGCTCCGTGGAGGCGTCCCGCGAGCATCCCCACCGCCACGTGTCCGATGCTGGCCATTAATAATTTTAGCAAGCTTCCCGGTTTGCACCTGTCGAAAATTCACCACTTTCGTGATGCGCCGCGTTTTCGTTGTCCGCGGAATGCTGCTAGAACCCGCGTAGGGATGGTTTCGGCAAATGTTGGCCTTGCAACGAGAGCTTGATCTGGCTCGAAACGCCGCCCTCAATGCGGGGGAAATTCTCCGACGCCACTATGCGCAGGGATCGGTACAGGTCCGTGAAAAAGATGACGCATCGCCCGTTACGACGGCCGATCTGGAGGCAAATGAAATTCTGGTCCGATTGCTCTGCGCCGCATTTCCCGACGACGCGGTCGTGTCCGAAGAAGCGCCCGATGATGGCGCGAGGGCGAGTCGAGCCAGGGTGTGGTTTGTTGATCCGCTCGATGGAACCCGTGATTTCGTCGGACGCACAGGTGATTTCGCGGTGCACATCGGCTTGTGTATCGATGGGACGCCTCGTCTTGGCGTGGTTTATGTTCCCGTGGCCGATGAGATGTATTGGGCCTGTGCCGGCCAAGGCGCGGCCTATCGTGGTGCCGCGGGTGAGCGCAGCCTGCGGGTGTCCCCCGTATCAGCGCTGACAGATTTTCGCGTGGCCATTGGTCGCACGCACGTTCCACCCAATGTGCAACGGTTCCTGGACGCTCGCGGCAGCAACGGACAGATCCGCCGGGTGGGAGCCTCGGTAAAGTTGATGGCGCTGGCCCGAGGCGATCTGGAACTTTGTCTCTGGCTTCACGCTGCCGAGAAGGCGTGGGACACTTGCGCCCCCGAGGTGATCGTTCGTGAGGCGGGCGGCGCAATGACGGACGTGGATGGGAATCGGCTTGTCTACGGCGAAGGGCTCAGGCATTTGCGCGGCGTGGTCGCTTCCAACGGCCATAACCATGAGGCTGCGGCGGACTCTGTGCGGCCCTGGTTCCTTTCATGATGCTGTCCCCGGTTGTGATGGTGAGCGGAATCGACGGCAGCGGAAAAAGTGAGTTTGCCCGTCGTCTGGAACGTGCCTGCGTGCAAGAGGAACTCTCGGTGTGCCTGATGCATGTGGATGACTTTCGTTGTCCCGTGGATTTCCAGAACCCGGCCGTCAGCGAACTGGAGTCCTATTACACGGACTATTTCGATCTGAAGGCACTCGACCTTGCGTTGGCGGATAGGCGTGTGGGGTCGTTCGACGTCGTGATCGTCGAGGGTATTTTCACCGAGCGCCTGGCGATCGCTGCCGAGGCGTTTTCGATTTGGCTTGAGGTTCCGCGCTCGGAGGCTCGCCGCCGCATCGAAGCGCGCGATGTCGCACTCGGCCGTAGCCTGCAGGATGTTCGTCATCGTATCGACACCCGGTATTTCCCGGCCCAAGACCGTTACCTGCGGGAATATTGTCCGGCCGATAGCGCCCAGATTTTGCTCGACAACACGAACTTCTCGGCGCTCCTTGTGATGCGAACCACGCCTCCTGGTGTGTGGCCCCCTGTGTTTCGACACCCTCTGTCCCGTTTGCTAGGACCTGTTCAATGACGGACTTTCGTCGCGACGTGTTGTTGCTGCCCAATCTCATTTCGATTGGCCGCATCGTGATTGTTTTTGTCGCGGCCGGCCTGTACATCGCTGGCCACCATCTGGCCGCATTCATTCTTGGGATCCCGGCGGGGTTATCAGACTACCTTGACGGGTACATCGCGCGAAAACGTGGGCAATCAACCGAGCTCGGGGCGTTGCTCGATGGATTGGCAGACATTCTTTTTCAGCTGGTCTGTTTTTCCATCGCCGTGCACTACCGTATCTGGCCGACTTACCTGCTGATTGTATGGGGCACGCGCGACATGAGTGTTACGATGATTCGGGCCAGCGCCGGGCAGCAGGGTTTTTTCATCCGGTCGTCGTTTCTGGCGAAGCTGGCGATGAATTTCAACTATTACGCCTTCATCTTCATGGCGGTCGATGTTGCTAGACCGTTTCCCAACCCGCTCGTCATCGACATTGTCCACTGGGTGGGCCTCGGCGGTATCCATGCTGGTCTCGCCCTGCAATGTCTGACGGGCTACCAATACTTCAAGCAGTACGCGGCCAACTATTCTTCGAAGGGCCGCGTGGCCTAGTTGGAATTGTGGAACGCAATTTTGAAGGAGGCCGGGGCGGCCTCAACGCCAGTCCTTACCGTGGTGATACTCGGACTGTGGGTGGTGGCGCGGGCGCTGGTTAACGAAGGCCGTCGTAGAATCAATACGGCGTTTACCCTGTGGATCCTCCATCTCATCCTGGTGGTTGTCGCAGCCTGGCTTGTCACCCGGGGAACGGATTCGGTTGCTGTCACCCGAACGGCGGCGCGGATTTGTGCGGCGCTTGCAATCATCAGGCTTTCGGTCGCGATCGTCTTCAGTGGCTTGTTGACCCGCATGCGTGTGCGATCGCCCCGCATTTTGCAGGATGTGACCTTTGCTGCCGCATCGGTGATAGCGACGCTGGTGCTCGCATCGCGAGCGGGCTTTGCGCTTTCAGGGATCGTGGCAACTTCGGCCGTGTTGACGGCGGTGGTTGGCCTCGCGTTTCAGGATACCCTTGGCAATTTGGTCGCTGGCCTTTCCGTTCAGCTTGACCATTCGATACGGGTGGGTGACTGGGTGACGGTCGGTGAAACCACGGGCAGGGTGACTGAGATCCGCTGGCGCTATACCGCGATTGAAACGCGGAACTGGGAAACGTTGATCGTGCCCAATGCGCAACTCGTCAAGGGCGTGGTGCTGGTGCTGGGCCGTCGCGTGGGCATGCCGAAGCTGTTGCGCCGCTGGATCTGGTTCAACGTGGATTTCCGCTATGAACCCACGCGCGTCATCGAGGCGGTCGAAAACGCGTTTCGCTCGACCACGATAGAGTCGGTTGCGTCGTTGCCCGCACCAAATTGTGTGTTGATGGAGCTCGGCGAGAGCACGGCTCGATATGCCGTTCGGTATCACCTGAGTGATATGGCCGCCGATGATCCAACCGATTCCGTCGTGAGAACGCGCGTGTTTTTTGCGTTGCAACGGGCCGGCATTCCACTGTCGATTCCGGCGCAGGCTTTGTTTCTCGCCAACGACACGATCGAGCGCCGCACCGAAAAGGCCCGCGCCGACAATGCTCGACGTGTGCAGGCTCTGGCAAAGATCGATTTGTTTTCACCGCTATCGGAAGCCGAAAGAGAACAGCTCGCCTCGGAACTCCGCCCGGCGCCCTTTGCGGCCGGAGAAACGATAACGCGACAGGGGGCCGAGGCGCACTGGCTCTATATCGTGATACGAGGCCGAGTTGTCGTACGAATCGAAGGTCCCAATGGGACAGAGAAGTCCGTCGCCACCCTGGATGCTGGTGATTTCTTCGGGGAGATGAGCCTTTTGACTGGCGAGTTCCGTTCGGCCACGGTCATCGCGGAGACCGATGTGGAATGTTATCGCCTGGGTCGCGAGGGTTTCGAGGCATTGCTGAAGGAACGACCGGAGGTTGCGGGGCAAATGGCCGAGGTTCTGGCGCAACGTCGTGTGGCGCTGGACGCGGCCGTGGCCGACCTGAGTCACACCGCGAAGCAGGCACAACTCGCCGCGGCAAAAAACGATCTACTGGGAAAAATCCGCGATTTCTTCGGAATTGCGCCCGAATAGCCGAATTTTTGTGCGGCAGCGTGACCGGGGCGGATGGCTGTTGTTAATATTTTAGGTGTATCGTTCGACCAACTCACTTATAATTTCGGGCCGTGAGCACCCAACCCGTCTCTGTTCCCTCCTTTATCCAGCTTTCGCCGCTCGACAACATTGTCGTTGCCCGACAGGCCCTTTCCCCCGGCGACACTTTGTCGCTCGCCTCGGGAATTACCGTCGGTCCGCGCGTGCCCATTGTCGCCGGGCACAAGGTGGCGGTGGCGGCAATCCCAAGTGGCAAGCCTATCTTGCGGTATGGACAGATCATCGGCTTTGCCAGCAGCGACATCGCGCCGGGCGATCACGTCCACGTGCACAACGTTGCCATGCGGGATTTTGATCGCGACTATGCGTATTGCGAGGGTGCAAAACCAACCCAGATGGTGCCCGTTCCTCGAACGTTTCAAGGCATCGTTCGGGCCGACGGACGGGTCGCCACGCGCAACTACGTGGGCGTCTTGACCTCGGTCAACTGTTCGGCAACTGTAGCACGTTTTGTTGCCGATGCGTTCCGCCGGGATCCGATGACCGGACACAACCCGCTTGCCGACTATCCGAATGTGGATGGCGTGGTCGCGCTTACCCATCGCACGGGTTGCGGCATGGATGGCGTCGGTGAGGGCATTGCGCTTTTGCGGCGAACCATCGCGGGCTTTGCGCGTCATCCCAATTTTTCCCATGTTTTCATGCTGGGCCTTGGTTGTGAGAGCAACCAGCTAGACGAATTGGTGGACAGGGAACGCCTGCTGCGCACGCGCGCCGTGGTCCCCATCATCAACATCCAGACCGCCGGCGGCACCCGCAAGGCGGTCGAACGCGGCGTCGCGATGATTCGGGAGATTCTGGCGGATGCAAATCGTGTTACGCGTCAGCCCGTGGCCATGTCGAACTTGATCGTCGCTTTGCAATGTGGCGGCTCGGATGGTTATTCCGGCATTACAGCCAACCCGGCGCTTGGGGTTGCGGCCGATCGCGTGGTGCAACACGGGGGCAGCGCAATTCTCGCCGAAACGCCCGAAATCTACGGCGCCGAACACCTTTTGACCCGCAGGGCCGAAACCCGTGCGGTGGGCGAGAAGCTGGTTGCGCACATCAAGTGGTGGGAGAAGTACACCGCCAGCAACGGCGGCAACATGGACAACAACCCTTCGCCCGGCAACAAGGCTGGCGGACTCACGACCATTCTCGAAAAGTCGCTCGGTGCGATGGCCAAGGGCGGCTCGACCAACCTCGTTGACGTGCTGGCCTATGCCGAACCGCTCAAGAAGCGTGGATTCAATTTCATGGACAGCCCCGGCTACGATCCCGTCTCGGTCACGGGCGAAGTCGCAAGCGGCGCCAACGTGGTGTGTTTCACGACCGGGCGCGGTTCGGTCTTTGGCTGTGTGCCATCACCTTCCATCAAGCTTGCAACCAACAGCAGTGTTTTTACCCGGATGCCCGAGGACATGGACATCGACTGCGGTGGCATCGTCGAGGGCAAGGAGACTTTGGAGGCCTGCGGTGAGCGCATTTTCGAGCAAATCATCGCGACGGCGTCGGGTCAGCACACCTTGAGCGAGCAGCAGGGCTTTGGTGAGTCCGAGTTCTCGCCCTGGCCCATCGGCGCTGTGATGTAGACACGGGCAGCGTGGGAAAAAGGCGCTATTCTCGGCGCCCTCCCCAACGCCCATGCTGACTCTCGAACAATACCCGTTGTCGCGACTGGCCGACCAGGTTGGTACGCCTTTTTATTTGTATGACGGTTCCGAGGTCAAGTCCGCGGTTGGTCGTTTGCAGGCCCTTGTCGAGGGCCTCAACGCAAACTGCCGTTACGCTCTGAAGGCAAACTCGAACCGCCGAGTCCTGCAAACCTGTCGCGAGGCGGGTCTCTGGATCGATGCGGTCAGCGGCAACGAGGTGTTGCGGGCGATGCGAGCTGGCTTTCCGGGTGGGGCCGAGCCGCCGGTCATCTTGTTGACCTCGGACGTGTTCCGCGACAACGCGCTTGCTGTGGTGTTGGAACACGGTGTGATGCCCAACGTGGGCTCGCCTGGCATGATTGCAGGCCTTGCCGGTGCAGGATATCGAGGTCCGATCGCGGTGCGCATTAACCCCGGTTTCGGACATGGTCACGTGCAATCGTGTGACACGGGTGGTCCGTCCTCAAAGCACGGGATATGGCCCGAGGATCTGTCGGCCCTTCGCAACGCCGCGAAACACGTATCCATCCCGATCGTCGCCCTGCACGCTCATGTGGGCACCGGTCCCGCGCCGCGCGAATTTGACGAAAATATGCGGCGTCTCGTGGCGTTTTTTGCCGACGTGTTGCCGGCCTTCGCGGACGTTGCGTCTGTCAACCTGGGTGGTGGCATTCCTTTTCCCTACAAGCCGGGCGACCAGCCTTACGACTTGCTGAACTGGTACCGACCGGTTTTGGCCGAGGCAGAAAAATCGCTGTCTAAGGTGGCAGAACGTCCAATTCGAGTAGAGGTCGAGCCGGGTCGTTACGGTGTTGCCGGCGCAGGTCTGTTGGTTGCTCGCGTGACCGATATCAAACAAACGCAAGCAAACGCCAAGGGACCGGGGCACACCTTTGTGATGGTGGATGCGGGCTTCAACGATCTGGTGCGTCCTGCGATGTACGGTTCGTATCATCACATCTCGGTGGTGGGCGCTGGTGCAAGCCGCAAGCCAGAGCCACTGGTCATCGCAGGTCCGCTCTGTGAAAGCGGCGATGTGTTTACCCGCGACGATCAAGAGTTGATCCAGCCGCGCCTGTTGCCGCGTCCTGATGTGGGTGATCTGCTGGTGCTACACGATGCGGGTGCCTACGGCGCCGCCATGAGCTCGAACTACGTTTCAATGGGTCGCGCCCCACAGGTTTGGTGGCAGGATGGCAAGGCCACCTTGTCAGTCCGTCGTGAGACGCTCGACGACATCGTCGCAACCGAGTGCGACGAAGCCCTTTGAGGAAGCAGACGTTGCGGGCAACGGTCTTTCTGGTCATCGAATTTCTTGCGATCGTTGTCGGCGGTAAAGTGCACGCAGACTACAATCGTATTTCGCCGCCTTCCGCCTCAGAGCAGGAGCGGGTGCGCATCAACCTCGATCCCGCCCAATCGGGCCGTCCCTATCGCGATGACAATGTCGATATTCTCCGACAGCGCGAAAGTGGCGAATATCGGAAGATCGAGGCCGACGGTCAAGACTCGGGCAAATTTGTGGACGGCCAGCGCGTCGAAAGCGCCGAGATTGTGGACCTCAACGAGCGCCGCTCGATCGCCGAGTGGGCGAGGCAAAATTGGAAGTTGCTGTTTGCCGTTTTGGTGGTGCTGGTTGGCGGGTACGTCTTCGTGTTCCGACGTTGACGACCCGGTCGATCACCCAACAAATTGCTGGTGGTGTTCCGCGCCGGCTGGCCGCAACACCTTGGCGATGAGCTCGCCATGGGCATGGACGCCCAGCTTCCGGTAGATCGACTTGATGTGATTGCGCGAGGTGTGCACGCTGATGAAGAACAATCGCGCAAGGTCGCGCGGCTTCTTGCCGGAGACAACCGCCCGGAGGATTTCTTTTTCCCGTCGAGAAAGCTGTGATGCCTCGTCAAGGGTGAGCATGGTTACCGGATCAACGTCGTTGATCGAGATTTGCATCGAAGGGTGCGACGGATGTGCGAGCGGCATGTCGAACCGAGATTGGCGCGGTACCGCAGGAATCGAACGATCGCCTGCACCGCTTTCCCGGTCCAGCTCCTCAACCAGCAGGGTCTGCCTTCGGGCGAGGTTTACGACCCGTTCCGCGAGCAACTTCATTGAGTGTTTGCGCAATGCGACTCGAATGGTCTGCGCGAGGTGTTCCGCATCCCATGGCTTACGGAGAAGTCGGAAAACCTGCGCCTGGTTGACGACCCGCACCATGCTTTCGAGGTTCAATTCTCCCGACGCAAATACCCGGGGTATCTGTGGGAAGTCATGCGCCAATTCGACGAGCAAATCGATGCCTCTGCTGCCACGAATGTTTTCGTCGATGACCAGGGCCCCGATAGGCTCACGGGTCAGCATCGATCGGGCATCGTCGGCTGTCTCCACGATGGCCAACGAAAACGGTTCTTTTCTAAATGACAGCGCCAGGCTGCGCAGTTGTTCGTAGTCCTCGGAAATCAGCAGTGCTTTGTGCGACATGGCTATACGTCTCTTTTTCCTGACACAGATCGGTCGAGGGCAGTGTAACCCAGGCCAGTGCTTCTAGGTAGGGCGATTTGCGAAATCAGTTATAGCTCGACCGGTAACGAAGTTGCCGCTGACCGGTAGACGGCCTCAATGAGGGCGACCGATGCAACCCCTTGCACAGCGGTGACGAGCGGCGACCGGCCCTCCGCAAGTGCGCCAACAAAATCAGCAAGTTGTGCCCGATGCGCGTCGTGGCTCGCGAGCAGATTTGTTGCCACGCCGATGGCACTCGTCACAGAAACCTCGGGAACTTCGGGTGCCGAAACGTTTGGGACATTCCAGGCCACCACTTCGGAGCCAGCCAGTTTGATGCTGCCGTGTTCGCCGTAGAGATTGAGGGTGGCGGTGTAGCCGGGTCGAATGCTGGTCGAGGCCATGAGGGTGGCATATCCACCCCGCTGCAGGCGAACGAGCGCCAGGGCAAGATCCTCGGCCTCCATTCGGTGGGTTTGCGTGGCGGTTTCGGCGAAGACGCGGCTTGCGGGTCCGGCCAGCCAAAGGAGGAGGTCGACTGAATGGATCGCCTGGTTCATCAGTGCGCCGCCGTCAAGCGCAAGGGTTCCGCGCCAGTCCGCTGAATCGTAGTACGCCTGGTCGCGAAAATAGGGACACGCGACCTCACAAAGCAAAAGACGCCCAAGCGCACCTGAATCGATCGCCTTTTTCACCGCTTGATGGTGCGGCTCGAAGCGACGCTGGAAGATGACCGACAAATGTAGACCCAAACGTTCCGCAACGGCGGCCATCTGCCGCGCCTCGACCGCCGTCATCGCCATCGGTTTTTCCACCACGACGTGTTTGCCCGCGGCAAGGGCGTCGAGAGCAAGCGAAGCGTGAGAGCCACTGCTCGTTGTGATGATCACGGCATCCACATCGGGCGATGACAACAAGTCAGCGTGACCCACGGTGTGGCGACAGCCCGCTTTTACGGCAAACGTACGGGCCTTTTCGGCGTCTCGCGATGCGACTGCCACGATGCGGGCTTGCGGAATCTCTGCGAGTGCACGTCGGTGGACGTCGGCAATGGTACCACAGCCAATGATTCCGAATCGCACAGGCGCCGCGGTGCTCATGACAGGTTGCGACGCCTGCGGTGGCGCTCCTGGGCCAGATCGATGAGGCGGGAGATGAGTTCGACCTGTGACACGCCAGCCGCTTCCCACATCTTGGGATACATCGAAATGGCAGTGAATCCCGGGATGGTGTTGACCTCGTTGAGGTACACCTTCCGGGTCTCGCGATCGAGGAAGAAATCGATGCGGGCGAGACCTGAGAGTTCGAGAGCAATGAAGGCCTTCGCGGCCATTTGTCTTAATTGTTCTGCGATCTCGGTCGGGATCTTGGCGGGAAGTTCCACGCGAGAACCGCTTGAATCGACGTATTTTGCGTCATACGAATAAAATCCGTCCGGATGGGTGACGACGATTTCACCTGGAACGGCCACGGTGGGACGGTCGTTCCCCAGAACGGCGCATTCGATCTCGCGCGCGTCGATGCCCGATTCGATGAGAATCTTGTCGTCGTGCAAGAGCGCATCGGTGATCGCCGCCGAGAGTAGGGAGGGGTGTTTGACCTTGTGGACGCCGACCGACGATCCTGCATTGGCAGGCTTGACGAACAACGGATATCCAAGGGATGCGGCTGCGCCGAGTATCGGTTGTGGCGCTTCTGCAAAATCTCGTGCGCGCACGACTTGCCACGGCACAACCGGGATGCCGGCGTGCACAAGCAAGCGTTTTGTCACGTCCTTGTCCATCGCAATTGCCGAGCCCAAATGTGACGAGCCCACGTACGCGACGTTTGCAAGTTCAAGTAACCCCTGCACCGTGCCATCCTCGCCGTGGCTGCCGTGCAAGACCGGGAAAACCACGGTTGCCGCGTAACTCGGGTCTTCGAGGATGGACGGAATGCCTGCGCTCGGTCCCGGAGGTATCAACAGGGGCGGGCCGCTGGTCGAAAGCTTCAAGAGCTTCGGATTGCCAACCGCTGTTGTGAGCTGATCCTCGGTGGCCGTGCGCCAGATCCCTTGTTTGTCGATCGCCACAAGCTGGGGCACAAAGCGGCTTCGATCCAGCGCCGCCAGTACATTGCGGGCCGACAGAAGAGAAACTTCGTGTTCACTCGATTGACCTCCAAAGAGGAGGACGACCCGGATTTTGTTGCGATCGTTTGTGGCGTTCATGGTGCGGCGTTTGGAGTGGCGGATAACTGGAGTTCACGAAACAAGAAGGCAAGTTCGTCGGTGTATTGCGCGATCTGCTTGCCAAGCGGTTTACCCGCGCCGTGACCAGCCTGTTGTTCAAGGCGCAGGAGCACGGGGTGCCCAGATGCCGTGGCGGACTGCAAGCGAGCGGTCATCTTCCGCGCGTGCATCGCATCGACACGCGTGTCGGATTCGGCGGTGAAGATGAGCACCGCAGGGTACCGGGAACCGTTCTTGACGTGGTGGTAGGGCGAATAAGCATAAAGCCACGCGAATTCTTCGGCCTTGTCCGGATCGCCATATTCCGGGATCCAGAGGCGCGCGATGCGGAACTTGTGGTACCGAATCATGTCGAGTAGCGGCACACCCACGATGACGGCGCGAAAAAGATCGGGTCTTTGTGTCACGGTTGCGCCGGTCAGCAATCCGCCGTTGGAGCGGCCCGAGATGGCCAGCTGTTCGGGTCGCGTGTAGTTCTGTGCGATGAGAAACTCGGCGGCAGCCGCAAAGTCGTCGAAGACATTCTGCTTGTTCTTCAGCATGCCCGCGCGATGCCAGTCCTCACCAAACTCGCCACCACCCCGCAGATTGGCGACCGCATAGATACCGCCCTGTTCAATGAAAGGGATGACGGCGGCCGCAAAGCCCGGGGTAAGTGCGATGTTGAAGCCGCCATAGCCATAAAGCAGCGCGGGATTCTTGCCGTCCCGGACCAGACCCTTTTTGTGCACGAGGAACATCGGGATCGACGTGCCATCTTTCGAGGGATAGTGAACCTGATGGATCTCGAAGTTGCGTTCGTCGACGGGCGTCTTCAGGGCAGCCCACAACTTGCTTTTACCCGTGTTCGCTTCCAGTTCGTAGATGGTGCCCGGGGTCAGAAACGAGCCGTACCGGAAATAGACGGCTGGATGGCTCGAGCGCGATGAAAACGCGGCGGCAGTGCCGAGCCCCGGCAAGTTGACCTCTCGTTCAAGGACGCCCTTGCGCGAATACAAACGCACCCGGGAAGCCGCATCATGCAAGAAAGTCGCGACAAGATGTGATCCCGCGACTCCGATGCTTTCGAGCGTGTCACTTCCCTCGGCGATGATCGTCTTCCAGTTTGATTCGCTAGCCGATGCAGGATCGATCGCAAGCAACTTGTAGCGAGGGGCCCCGTCATTGGTGAGTACAAAGAGGGTGTCGTCAAGAACCTCCACGGTCTGATAGACAGCGGACTTTCCCACCACGACAGCCTTGGGCGCACACGCATCGGTTTGCGAGCGATCAATGACAAAGATCTCGGACTTGGCCCAGCCTTGCGAAACGGTGATGGCCAGCCATCGACCATTGGGCGACAGGGCCACGGTGGGCCAGTCGGTCATGTCGCGCGTGCGATCGTCCTTTTCGGGAAACACCTGCGCATCCCGCGTCGGATCGGCGCCGAGGGCGTGGAAATAGACTGCCCTGTGATACTTTTCCTCGCCTGGCGGCACGCTGCCCGGAACGGGATAGCGGGTATAATAAAAGCCCGAAGCGTCAGGGAGCCACGCAATTGAGGCGGCCCTTGCGTGGGGCAGGGCCTCGGGCCGATCGACGCCGGTCCCTGTGCTGCGAATGCGCAATACGGACTCTTCGCTGCCGTCTTTGGAGGTGCCGTAGACAACCCAGGCGCCGTCTTCGGATGGATCCCAGGAGTCAAGCGAAAGCGTTCCGTCCGCGGCCTCGCGATTCACGTCGATAAGCACGCGATTTTTGCCGCGCAGTCCATCCCGTACGTAAAGCACCGGCTGGTTTTGTTTGCCGTCGCGGCGGGTGGAAAAAAGCCGCAGCGATTTGCCCGAGCCGCGCTCGACCGGTGTGCCAAGTGCGCCAATTTCGTGCAGCGCCCATAACCGCTGCTCAATCGCAGCACGGCCGGGAACCGCGTCGAGCACCTTGCGCATGTGCGCATTCTGCGTCGCGGTCCATTGCTTGACCTCGGGTGCGTCGGCGTTCTCCAGCCAGCGGTAAGGATCGGCCACCTTTACGCCGTGCAGGGTGTCCACGGTGTTGTCGGTACGAGTGGGAACAGGTCCCGCGGCTGCGGTGATCATGAAGAGGGCATACAAAACTTGGAGATTGGCCACAATCGCAATCCTACGCGCGTCCGTGCATCAGTTTCTTCACGATGGGTGATACGGCAAACAACAGCGCGCCGCCAACCCCCGAGGTGACAACGAAGATCAGGAAAAAATCGGCCTGACCGCCGAGAAAATGGAACACCTCGCCACGCTCAATGCGCTCGACCGAGGCGGCGATGGTGCCGCCAAGCTTGTGAGCGATCGCGCTCGACAGAAACCACGACCCCATCAAAAGTGAGGCAAAGCGCAAAGGGGCAAGCTTGGTGACCATCGACAATCCAACAGGAGACAGGCACAGCTCGCCGAAGGTGTGGAAGGTATAGGCGGCGATCAACCAGAGGGGGCTGACTTGCAGGCCGCCGTCCGAGTTGCTGGCGCCAAAAACCATGAACACAAAGCCAAACCCGAGCAAACCCAGAGCCGTTGCCATCTTGACGGGCGTGCTCGGCTCGAGACCCCTTTTCGCAAGCCAACCCCAAAGACGCGCAAACATCGGAGCGAACAAGATGATGACCAGAGGGTTGATTGACTGAAACCAGGCCGCGGGAATCGTGTAGCCCAAGACGACCCGATTTGTGCGTTCACTGGCGAAAAAATTCATCGACGAGCCGGCTTGCTCGAAGGCGAGCCAGAAAAACACGTTGAAGAAAAGCAGAATGAAGATGGCGGCGATGTGATGTTTCTCTTCGCGGGAAAGAGGCGCCGATGCGGGTTTTGTGCCGTCTGTGTTTCGTTTGGCCCGAGCGGAAGGACCCTCGCCAATGTCGCCCAGAACGTTGCGCTTGTTGCGGAGATAGGCAATCAATCCCAACGTCATGCCGACGCCGGCGGCGCCAAAGCCGTAGTGCCAGCCAAGCCGCGGATCTTCGGCGAGTGAGCCGCAGACGATTTGCCCGATGAAGGCACCCATGTTGATGCCCATGTAGAACACCGTGAATCCGGCATCACGACGGCGATCGTTTTCGGAATAAAGCTGACCGACCATCGTCGAAACGTTGGATTTGAAAAATCCGGTGCCAATGATGATGAGTGCAAGACCAATGAAGAAGGCATTCTCGCTTGGAACCGCCAGGGTGAAGTGCCCAAGCGTGATGAGGGTTGCGCCGATCACCATGCTGCGATGGGTGCCTATGAAGCGATCGGCGAGATATCCCCCGATAAGCGGCGTTAAATACACGAGCATCGTGTAGTTGCCATAGAGGTTTGAGGCGTCTTCCTTGCTCCAACCGAGGCTGCCCACGAGGTACAAAACCAACAGCGCCCGCATGCCGTAGTACGAAAAGCGCTCCCACATCTCGACCGAAAACAACAGGTAGAGCCCATCGGGTTGCTCTTTCCCCAGCAGACGCTTCAGGGCTCTGACATAGACGGGGGCGATGGTGGGCTTGCTCTCAGTCATCGTCACCTAGACAAGCACATTCAGGTTGCCCTGGGGGTCAAATTGCATCGTACCCAGTGGCCGGACCTGTTCCAGATCACGCACGCCGCTGTCCTGCAAACAGGCCTCGGAGAGCTCAAGGGTCTGTACCGAAAGGGTGTCGCGGATCCGAGCCACCCTGGCCTTGGCGGGATCGGGTAATGCGAGCGTCGCGAGCGCAATGCCGATGATTTCGCGGTCGTTTTGCAGACAAATCGGTACCTTGGCGGCGGTCACCGCCAGCGAGGTCAGCGCGTTCATCAAGGTCACCTCCCAATCGATCTTGTCGACGAGCCGGCGGGTCGTGAAGTCCGCCATGCCGAGACCCGAGGCGTTGCCGTGGGTGTCCGGGGTCAAATCGCGAACGAAGATGCGCCGCACGATGGGACGCGTGGTCGGTGTCTCGAAAAGCGCCGCGGAATATCCAAAGATGCTGCGCCCTATCACGTTGGGATCCATGCCGCAGCCACTGATGTCCTTGCCAATCTGATCCACGATCAGCAAATCTATGTTGTCGATCGGTAACCGACCCATGCTTCGTTCCGAAAGCTCGAATAGCGCCCGCTCGCGTTCGTCTATCTGGTCGCGCGCAATCACCTCAAGGTGAGCTGTCTGGTGAAGGGCGTTCTCGACCAGCGCCACGCCACACCGGATGGGCGCCTTGGCAAGCACCTCCTTGCCGACGTTGAAGATGGCCTTTGCAAGGCCGAGCCGGGCCGAGGCCTGATGGATCGCCGAGGCACCGATCTGTTTGCCAAGACCAATTGCCATCATCTTTAAAAGGCCACTGCCGTAGGGTCCGCCAAAATCGGTATGCGGTTTGATACGGTTGACGACGACGATGCCGTCACAGTGAAGTGCCGGTGTGCTACAGTATGCCGCCACCCCATCAATTGACTCGCCGATCTGAGTCACTTCCATGTCCGCGATGATTGGACAGCCCGCGGTTTCGGATGTGATACCCCAGGTGGCAATGACCTCGGTTTGTCCTTCAGGGGAGGCCCCGCCATGACTGCCCATGGCGGGCAAAATGAAGGGCAAGACGCCACGCTTTTTCAGAGCGGCAACCACCGCGATGATGGTGCGTGCGATGTTGACGATGCCACGGCTGCCCGCCGTGATTGCAATTCGCTCGCCCGCCTTGAACGGGATCTTGGCGAGACCCGCCTCGACGATGGTTTCAATGTCGAGCTCGGCTGCGCGCGGAAATGGTTGCCGTACGACGGCAGTACGTGGGAACTGGTCCAGAGCCACGCTGGGGTTCGACACGGGTTAAAGTCCCTGTGCAGCGGTTGCTGACATCGGAAGGCGGGCACCATCCAGCAAAAGCGATTGCCGTTCCTGCAAGATGATTTGCAGGCGCTGTCGTTTGCGAATTTGCATGTCCTGCAACATAGCAAGCTGTCGCATCGTCGTGGGGCCGGACGCGCCGCGCTCCTGATTGTTTTGCAGCGCTTTTTCGATCCTCTGCAACGAGACGAGCAGGGCTTGCTCGCCCTCGGCCAACTCCCACAGTCGGCTGCCGGCCTCGACGTCGTTGTCGCGCAGCCAGCGCGCCTTGGTTTGCAAGGCTTCGTCGAGGAGTTGCCGGGCATTTTCGAGGGGGGCCGACCGATCTTGCAATTGCTCAACCTCGACAACTTTTTGATCGCGTTCGGCCATGGCCGACAGCAACGCTTCGCGGATGCGCAGGTATTCGTCCTGCTGTTCCTTGCGCCGCAGGTTACGGGTTCCGAGGACGCCGTGAATAATCGAGGGCAGGGTGACGCGCTCGAACCGGTTACATCGGCGCTCTTCGTCGCGCAGGCGCATTTTGAGCCTTCGTACGCGATCGTTCAGAAGCGAAAGCTCGGTCTTGCTGTGGGCGACGGCATCCTTGAGCGCAACACGCGCCGTGACGGCCTGTCCCGCTGTCGTGATTGCGTCGTTGATTCGCTCGACTGGCGTTGCACGAAACGGCATCGTTCCGTATTCGATTGAATGGCCGTATCGTGCTCACGGCAATTTTTCGAACACGATTGCGCTCAGAGTCCGCGCAACACAGCCCGCAGATCGGCGGCGTACGTTCCTTTGGGCTCAAGCTCCAGGTATCGGGAATAAGCGCGCCGAGCTTCCTTGGCGTGACCGCGCTCTTGCTCTGCCATCCCGAGCACCACATGGGCAAACGCGTGCGCCGGTGCGACGGCGATGATCTTTTCGGCGGTGCGTGCCGCCTCTTTGAGTTTGTTCGTCAAGAGGAAGGCGTGGGCGACAAACGAGGCGAGCTCGATCGTGTCTGGCGTCACGGCCGGTGTCGCATCGCCGTCGATGATCGCGCCACACACCTTCACAACCTCGCCATATTTTTGCTTTTGGTAGGATTTTTTGCAGGTTTCGACGACCGCTACATCGAGCACGAAGGGTGAAAACGCTGCTTCGGGTTGGGCCGGCGGTTGGGTACCGGCGTCGACAGTGGCAGCGACCATCGGCTTTTTCACGGGCTCCGGCGACTTTGGCGGAGGCGCAACGTGCGCCACGGGCATGGCTGCGGCGGTCGCAACCGGTGGCGATACCACGGTGTGCTTTTTGGTTTTACCGGTCGAAAGTGATGCCAGCACCACGACCCCGACCAAACCCACGAGACCGATGCCGATGGCCAGTCGGTTCCATCGCGGGGGGCTCGTGAAATGATCGTGATCGGCGCCGTGCGCAGCCAGGTGAGCCTCATCAAGGCCACGCTGGAAAAAAAGATCTT
>JAYUPZ010000094.1:0-2247 GCA_043759805.1 Myxococcales bacterium
TGAGTTCGTCTGGCGTTTGAAGCGTGTCTTTCTCCGCAGCTGCAAATAAATCCTCATCGGGCATCGTACTCCAGAGAAAGTACGACAGGCGCGATGCCATTTCGTAAGACGAAACGGAATGCGCCTCTTTCGAGGTCGGATCGGGATCGTATTCGATCCGGAAGAGGAAATGAGGAGACGATAATATGCCTTCCATGGCGAGACGTATGCCCACTTCGGCCGTGTCTCCCGCCGTGGTTGCGACCTTGACGAGTGAAGCGAAAGTTGCGATCTCACCATCGGTCACCGGACGGCGAAACGCTCGGCGCATGAAGTTTCCAAGAATCGTCTTCACACAGGCGTCACCTGACGCGGGTGCGCAGCTGAGGATTTTTGCCTTGATGGTTGGGTTCGAGAGAACCTCGTTCGCGAGCGTTTCCGCCGCAGAGGTGTAATTTTCGACCTGAATGTTGTCGATCTCGAGCACGTTGGCGTTGTTGTCGAAGCCATACCCGAATCGATCCTGGAAGGTAAAGCTGTTCGCGGGCTTGAGCGTCGTTCCCAGCAAGTCGCGTACGGTGTTGTTGTACTCGGTCGCGTTCATGCGCCGGATGGCAACACTGCCCGGATCGCTTCCGTGTGGAACGTCGTTACCGCCTCCACCATTGCCGTTGTCGCCGCCGTTGTCTCCGTCGCCGCCTTTGGATCTTCCGGGGCCGTTGCCGGCGCTCCCGGAGCAGGCGACTGTTAGCAGGGCGATCGAGCACAATGTGCTGCGAATACAGGCGCCGAGCGCTGCGTGCTTTTTCACTACCGACCACTTCATGGTAGCTCCTCTTGGCCCCGATTTTCTTTCGGGTGTTTGCGTGCTCTGCGCTGGATATATCTAAAATTCCAGGGGAAAACAACGATTTCGGCTATCAGGATAGCCAGCCAGAAATCAAGCGGTCAAGAAGTTGTTTGTGGTCTTTTCGGCCTAGCGAGAAAACTGCCCTGCGATTTCGGCAGCGTTTTTCAAAGCATCGCCGAGTGCGTCTTGGACGCGTCGTAGTTCGAGGTTCATCTGTTGCGACGCAAGCTCTGCAATGCGCAAAATGGCTTGATCGTCGTCGGTTTCGCGCAGGGATGCGACAAGCGCAACACCTTTGGGAATGGTAGTCGCGCCCTCGTCGTGGTGTGCGGCGATGGATTGTGAGAGTGTTTCAGGAAACTTCCAGTTTGTGCATAGCCAACCGGCAACGTGCGCGTGGTTCCACCCGAACTGTCCTTCCTCGGACGGCGCAAGCTCGTGGCTGCCTGCGTGCCAATTCTCGAGTACGGAACCGTAATTGTTTGCGTGCACCTTGACGAGCAGCGGAATGGCCATGTCCTGCAGAAGCGACGCGGTGAAACTTTCGCTGCGGTTGGCACGATCACCAAGATCGGCGATGGCGCGCGCGAGTGTTGCCCGTTTCGCTGCCGTTTGCCAAAAGCGCGTCGGATTGAACCCGGGCCCGGGTGCGGTCGGAAGCGTACCGCGTACTGCGAATCCGAGCAGCAACGACTCGACTTCGCCGCGGCCTAACAAGGACACCGCGTGGTCAACGTTTTTTACCTTGCTGCGCAAAGCAAGAGCCGATGAGTTGGCCACTGACAGGAGTTTGGTCGAGACGCCCGGATCGATTGCCACCTGTTTGGCAATATCGGCAGAGGAACTGTTGGGATCCCGTAGCACGCTAAGCGCGCGCAAGACCACCACCGGAAAACTGGGCAAAGCATATTCACCGAGCACGCCAGTCAGGGCTGCCTTGGGATCTTGTTTTTTTCTTAATAACCAATCGAGTACAGCCATGATATCCCACCTTCTCAGTCTGCCCGACGCGCCATCTTATCGGCGAAGATCGCGAGCAACCCGCCCAGCATCAAGTATCCGCAAACGACTTCGGCCATCACGACGATCTGCGAACTCAAAGCCGCTGGCAAAACGTCGCCATATCCCAAGGTCGTCACTGTCACGAGGCTAAAATAGTATGGAGACAGCGGGGTTTCGTGGTCGCCGTAGTCGATCGGCACGAAGGTGAATGCAAACCCAAAGAGTATCGTCGTCAACGCGACGACAGCCGACCAGCGCGCAGCGCTCCGGCCGCAATCTGAAGTCACCCACCAAAGTCCGTAGAGCACCCGATGCAATCGACTCTGATTCTTGTATTCGTCGAGGTAATTCTCGTCGTGAATCTGCCTTCGCAGAATGTACGCACCGGAAAAATCGACCTCGCGAATATCCGCGCG
>JAYUPZ010000095.1:0-10119 GCA_043759805.1 Myxococcales bacterium
TTTGATGTCTTCCTTCGGTGGCAACCGTTCCGACACCTCTTTCAGCAAATCGTACGCGGTGGATGTCGGAACAGGCGGCATCTCCTCGCGAAATCCGCGATTCATCAACGTCGTCACGTTCTTGGCATTCGAGTCCGGTTTTCCAAACAACTCCGTGGTTGCGGCTTCCAAATCCGTCTCCAAACGCTCGCGTTCCTTTTGCGCCTTGCTGTATGCCATGGTCGTATCGAGCCCAACGCTAAACAGAACCAAGGCCGCAAGTGTAGCCAGACGCCAGGCTCGCTGACGTATCACGGAGAAGCTTGCGCGGTACACAAAGGGACCACGCCGCAGATCCAATTGTTTCGTTCCGAGCGCATTCGACCAGGTCATTGCCTCTGCAAGCGCAAACTGCGGGCCGAGTCTCTGCGCTTCAGAATCCATCACATCCCCCCGTAGCGCTTCAAAGGGTCGAACGGGCAACTCCAGTTCCGCGCCGATGGCCTCCGCCAATCCGCGCAAGGATGCTGAACCACCCACAACCGACAAGCTGGAAGGCTCGACGCGATAGCGACCACGGACGCTTGCGAGAGACTGACGGACCTCGCGAATCAACGGCCCGAGGGCCGTCAGCGTGATCTCCGCAAGACGCGCGTCTGTCGCATCCGTATGACGAACGCCGGGTTGAACAACACATCGTGTTTGTTTCGCAATTTCAGCCTGATCAAGCGGTACCGAAAACGCTGCAGCGATGGCTTCTGTAATTTGATGACCACCGCGCTTGAGCGTACGCGCGAAAATAGGCAATCCATCTCGCAACACAGCAAAGTTCGTACGCGAGTGGCCCACATCCAGCAGAACGCTTACATCCGCAGGTGCCGCGATTGCTTCGACCTGGGTAATTTCTTCGCCCGCTTCATTCAACCCGGTAATGGGCGGAAGTGGCTCCGCGACTTCACGTCGGTAGCAAAGTGGTGCGGCGTAAAGGGCCCGCGGACTGATCCCCACCTCGGTCAAGCGATCAATAAAGAGGCCAACATCGTCCATCCGGGCAGCGGCGGCAAGAACCCGTGCGGAACCGCCATCGTCTGAAAGTATCATGTGGTCAAACACCGCTTCCTCAAGCGGCATCACCATTTGACCTTCAAGCTCGTATGGAACAACCTGGTCGATCTTCTTGGGGTCCGTAAACGGCAACTCAAGTTCGCGAATCGAAAGGCGCTCGCCATCAATCGCAGAAACAAAAACGGAGTCTTTGTTGATGCGCGACACCGCCTCGCGTACCGCTGCAAACTGGCGCTCATGCAAAGGCAATTCCGATTGAGCGACCGGTATCTCGAATGCCTCGACGACCCGTGAACGCCGAAATCCCGCATCAATGCACACGCACTTGATGCTCGCAGTTCCAATATCGATGCCCGTTACCAGATGTGCCATATCAATTATTCCTCACGCCAGTACTGAAAGACGCCTGCCGCCTGCTCTGACGCCACGTTTTGGCTCAGCGGATTAAACAGCGGTCGTTTGGTATCCAGAATTGCGGTGATCTTTTTCTTCACCTTGCCGGCTTCCCCGGTTGCTTCAATCCGATAGACCCGGGGCGCCCCCACATACGCGACCTGTTCCAGATCTTGCCGGGTCAGGTTGATGCCCTGCAACGACTGCATCATTTCATAACGTGGATCTTCGCGGGAGATCGCCTGTGCAGGATTGTTGAGAACGGCGACAATCGTGTTGATGTCATCGAAGCCAGTGACGCTGCCTCGCTCGCAAAGAATGCTCGCAAGCGGATAGATTACCCGGTCATCAAGCACCCGTGGATCCTTCGGCGGTTGCAACGGATCCGGCATGGCTGCGGCCCGAATAAGACCCACCAAAAGCGGGGTACATGGCCCCTTAATCATCTGGAGATTAACGCGACATTGTTTCTTCGAATCCGTATTCGCGTAAACCGTCAAATACGGAAGGAACGCTTCCAGCACGTCGGTCGAAACACCGTAGACCATCGCGATCTCTTCCACCGTGTCGTAACTGCCGTTGTGGGCGTAGTACCGATCCTTACGCGCATCGTATCGATAGTCTTCAGAGCCAGAGCCCGACCCCATTGGATCAAACTTTTGTTCGTCGTCATCGGCCCAGTCGATGATGGCCTTGCCGATCTCGCTGCGATCAACAAATTGACCCGACGAGTTTTGCTGCTCGAACAACGTGTTGTAGCGGGGCGAATATAAGAGAGACGTGATCTCGCGGAAGAGGGTTCGGTGTCCAATGTTTCCCGGAACCGAAACGCCGCTGCCGCAGTTGATGTCGATCTTCCCGTCTTCGGCGGTGATCTCGGCGTCCATCGATCCATTCGCCACACCCAAACCCTTGGCCTCCGACGTATCAATGCCAAGAAGACTTCCGAACATCGCCGACGATTCTTTCGACCCTCCGAAAAATGACATGATCGGTCCGGCATAATCGGTCACGCGCAGGCTGATGCCCATGCCGGTCCCGAGTGAGCCAGACAGGAACGACTTTGCCTGGGCCATGACCGGCTCGACGAAACGCGACTGAATTTTGATGAGCAGGCGCGAAAGGTTGACGGCTGATCGCGCCATGTAATGAGCACGAAGTTCATCCCGCGCGTTGGCAGTTTGCGCCATCTGAATGGTTGTATCGTAGGTAAAGTTCGCAACCAGGGTGATCATCAACGTCAAGGTCGTGATCGTCATCAACAACGCGACGCCGCTTTGTCGATCGCGTTGTTTGCGCCTGGCAAAGCGGCCGCGCAGGACAGACAAGACGGTGGACAAACGGGCGCCCATCAGTTCCCCACCTGCGGCATGTATTGCACCTTCTCAGTCATCTGGATCCGAGCCGCACTGACGAAGGTCACTTCTTGATCTCGCTCGTCAAAAACGGTGAGCGTGATGCGTACGTGCGTCGGCAAATAGTCGAGCCCATCACCACCCAGGGTCGACCATTGATCGCGCCACTCCTTCACGCGCGCGTCAAAAAAGCTGTACTTCAAACGGGAAATATTCGGACACAGTACGTAAGTATCCCCGGCGAGCAAGGTTGGATCCGTTCGCTGCAGACGGCGGGTTTCCTTGCGCATGAGGTTGATAACTCCCGGCAATTCCGGATCTGGAGAGCTGTAATACCAGACAAGGCCCGTATCACTTTCGGCGCCATCGGCCCGCATGCGTTGTTTGCCGAACCATGAAAATTTCAACTCGTCGATGTCACTTGAGGTGGCGATGAACATCGTTCTGCGTTCTTGCATCAGAGTGTTCTCGTGACCCGTCAAATAGGCCATCTCCAATTCACGTGTCATACGCATCAGCGCAACCCGCGCGGTATGAAGACGCTCCTGAGCGGCCTCGATCTTTTTCTTGGCCTCGTTCGTGCGAGAGAATGCGCCCCAAAGCGTCGCCGAGATGAACGCAAGGATGGTGATAGCGAGCAACACCTCGATGAAGGCGAATCCAGCGTTGCGTTTGGGATTGCGATGCCGTGTCATTCCATAGCCCCTCGCTTGCCACGACCCGACGATCCCGATGCCGGCGCGCCTGCTCCAGCACCTGCACCGGCACCGGCACCCGCACCTGCACCCGCGCCTGCACCCGCACCCGGCCCTCCCAACGACGGCGCCTGCAGGACAGCGTCTAGCCGTGAAGGGTCGGTAAAGTAGGTCGCAACTTCAAGTGTTTGCTCGCCGCGGCCCATTTCGCGCCACATCACTTTGACCGTTGCGCGACGGATGGACTCTTGCAATCCGATACGAATCGGTTCGAGCAACATGCTCATCATGCCGCCCATCATCCCTGCCATGAATTGCAAGGGATTTTGGCTTCCGACAGTTTGAGAAGATTGCGTTGCGCTGGTGCTCGCGCCCTGAAGACCTTCGCCAAGGTTGGTCGGCAGTTCGATGCGTTCAATATCCGATGTCCACGAGATCTGCGGATAGCCATCGTCCGAAAAATCGCCGTTCTCCGTTTCGTTGATGTCCGAAAAACCGAGCGAGATGATGCGATCCTCTATCTCGATAATTTTCGCGCGAGCGAGAAACGTCGAAACCGTTATCAGTTTCGATCGATTCGTCATCTGAATGTTCTTCGCGACGATTCGTATGAGAACGATGAGCGACATCGCCAGAATGGCGAGCGACACCATCACTTCGAGCAACGTGAAACCCTGGTCGCGTTTCATTCGACAATCTCGTTGCCATCGTCATCGACGGGGGCTTCAACAGGTGGATCGACGTAGCCACCGACAACTTTCACACGACCCGTCAGAGGATGAAGGAGTAGTGAGAAAAACGTTTCGGCCTTTTCATCCGAGACGTGCACCGTTGCAGCTTCGCCAAAACCCAAAGGAAAAAAATAGATGTATCCCTTTCCCTGTCCAATGGGTTCTGAAAGTCGAGGTGTGAACACACTGTAGAGCTTGGCGTTCTTCACCTTCACAGGCTTGACCGTGCTCTCCTTCATCGGTTGAAACCGTGCGGGTTTTTTCTCGTAGGGCTTGGGCATGTAGCGTTCGATGGAATACGAACTGGTCTCGGCACCCATTCCGAATCCAAAACCGATTCCGCCCTTCTCGCCTCCTTCATCGGGCTCTTCCGCAGGAAGGCCAGCTTCTTCGCGCTTTTTGCTTTCTTCCTGGAGTTTCTGTAGTCGCTCAAAATCCTCGTGCCGCGATTGTTCCGTCTCGCGATCGCGAGGAATGTAGAAGCGATCGTCAGAGACCTCGGCCCAGTATCGGTTTTCATCGAAGTCGAGCACCAGGCGATGCACCTTGCCGGTTGTCGAAGCCCGATCGAAGAGATAGCGCATGGAACCCGCAACCCGGCTCACGGTCGAACGCAACTCGCTCTTCGAGATTGACTGGATGCCACGAATCGCCGATGCGCCCAGCAACCCAAGCAAGGCGACCGCAAGGATGACTTCAATCAGCGTGAAGCCATCCTCTCTCGGTTTATGTGCCCGCGTGTTTGCCATGGGTTTTCGCTGCGATGGGAGCCGGCCTGATTAAAGCTCCCAGGAATTGATGTCGTCTTCGCTACCTTCGGCCTTGTCTGGTCCGGCCGACGTAATGTCCACACCGTCTGGATCTTGCTCGCCAGGACACTTCAAACTGAATGGTTTTCCCCACGGATCTTTGTAGTCTTTTTTCAACAACTTCTGCGAGATGAGTTCCTCGATCCCCTGTGGACAGTTGTTGTTGTTGTCCATCATGTATTGTTGGACAGCACCGGTAACCTCGCTGACCTGGGTCTTTGCGACCTTGGTCTGGCCCTTTTTGAAGTTGTTAAAGACCATGACGCCAATCGATCCCGTTACCAGCGAGATCAGTGCAAGCACGATCAGAATTTCGATCAGCGTCATACCTGCGTCGCCCTGGCGCCGCTGCTGCTTCATTGTTTCTTGGGTTTCCATATTCAATCGCTCCTTGTTCGCTATTGCACGAATTGTTGCATCTGCATGATGGGTTCGATGATGGCGTACACCACGAACCCGACAATCACGGCCATTCCGACAATCATGATGGGCGTCAACATCGTCGTCAGACGGTTGACCTTTGCGTTCACGTCCCGCTCATAGGCTTCTGCGACGTGCTCAAGCATCGTTTCAAGTTCGCCGGATCGCTCACCGACGGAAACCATGTGACACATCATGGAAGGAAACTCTCCCGAGCGTTTAAGCGGCGCTGCAACCGATTCACCTTCCCGGATGGCGTCACGTGCATTTTCGATGACTTTCTCAAGCACCGTGTTGTTGAGCACGCGTTTGACGATGTCCATTGCGGTCAAGACCGGCACTCCCGAGGCGAGCATCGTCGAAAGCGTGCGCGCAAATCGAGCAACAGCAAGGTAACGCATGAGTGGCCCTATCAACCAGACTCGTAGGCGAAGGCGATCCAGCTTTGCCCTGCCTGTCGGGGTATTCGCCCATTTGCGCAAGATCCAGAAGGATCCGCCAGCGAGCGGAAGCAACACATACCAGTAGCCACCCAGCAAGTGCGCGACGCCAATCAAGATTCGTGTCTTGAGTGGCAACTCCTGTTCAGAGTCCTCGAATACTTGTGTGATCTGAGGAACCACGAAAATCATCAGCACACCCATCACAAGTGATCCCACCACCCCCATGATCATCGGATAGGCAAGGGCACCGCTGACCTTGGACTTCAATGCATTTTGGGAATCCAAAAAGTCCGCGAGACGAGCCAAAACCGAATCCAGATTTCCTGCCGTTTCGCCCGACCGAACCATGTTGATGTACAGATCGGGGAAAACACCCTTGTGCTGTTCCATCGCCAGGGCAAGCGCGTCACCCTCATTGATGCGTTGCCGGATCGCTGACAAGACCAGTTGCAGTTTTCGGTTGTCTGACTGTTCCGAAAGCGCGCCCATCGCCTCGGTCAACGGAATCCCTGCGGTCAAAAGCGTCGCAAGTTGTCGCGTAAAGATTGCGATGTCTTGCGGACCGATGCTTTCGAAGAGACCGCGAAAGTCGATTTCGCGCTTGAGTGCGGTGGTGTTCTTTCCGGACGTGGCGGCCATGCGCGTGCCGCCCTTTACTTCCCGAACCTCGGTCAAAAATACGGAGTCTCGACGCAGGTTCTGCCGCAGACCCTTCGGACCGTCGGCCTCGCGCGAGCCCGATACGGTCTTGCCCGCTGCGTCTATTCCTTTGTATGCGTAAAGTGGCATGTTCAGAGTTGGACTGCGCTCAGGCAGAATCCTCGGCGGTGTTCATCAAGACCTCGGCCACGGTGGTCATTCCGGCAAGCACTTTTTGTGCACCGTCGTCCCTCAGTGTTCGCATTCCTTTGTCGGTCGCGTGGCGTTTGATGGTTCCCGCATCCGCGTTCTTGATTGCGAGTTTCCGAACGCCCTCGTCGATCATCAACAATTCGTAAATGGCGGTTCGTCCACGATATCCGATGCCCAGGCAAGACGAGCACCCCCCGTCCCGCGCGCGGAATAGCTTGCCCGGAGGCGGGGGCTCTGGCTGTTTCTTGAAGTGGATGAATTTGGCCGAACCCGCAGCAAACTTCTCCGCGGATATCCCCATGCTCCGGAGATCTTCTGCGTCGGGTGAATAGGCTTCGCGACAGTCGGGACACAATCGTCGCACAAGCCTTTGTGCCAGCAACGCGACCAACGACGAGGCGACCAAAAATGGCTGTACGCCGAGATCTACAAGTCGGGTGATGCCACCTGCGGCGTCGTTCGTGTGAATCGTCGACAACACAAGGTGACCCGTCAACGACGCCTGGATGGCGATTTCCGCGGTGGGCAAGTCTCGAATTTCTCCGACCATGATCACGTCAGGGTCATGGCGCAAAAAAGACCGCAAACCGGCCGCAAATGTAAGTTCAATCTTTTCATTTACAGCAACCTGCGAAATACCGTCGAGCTGATACTCAACCGGATCCTCGATTGTGAGGATGTTCAAATCCGGAGAATTGATCTTCGCGAGGCAGGCATAGAGTGTCGTCGTTTTGCCCGAGCCGGTCGGCCCGGTCACCAGAACGATGCCGTGCGGCCGTTCAATGAGTTCGTTCATCGTGCGCAGGTGATCGTCACCGAATCCGATGTCGGCGAGATCGTGCAAAATGTTGTCGCGATCGAGCAAGCGGATGGTGATGCGCTCACCGCCCTTGACGGTCGGAGCGGTCGCAACGCGCATGTCGATATCCTTGCCTGCGATCTTGCGGCGTATTCGGCCGTCCTGAGGGAGGCGCTTTTCCGCGATGTTCAATCCAGCCATGATCTTCACACGCGAGATGATCGACGGAATGAACTGCTTTGCTGCGTGCCGCACATCGTGCAAGACACCATCCACGCGGTAGCGTACGACGACTTCTTTTTCGCCTGGCTCGATATGAATATCGCTCGCACGTTCCTTGACGGCGTTAAACAACAGCGAGTTTACCCAGCGAATGATGGGGGCCTCGTCGCTTACGTCGAGAATGTCAACAAGCTCTTCGGCGTTGCCAGCCATCTCCTCGTCGCCATCACCAAGGTCGCTGCCTTCCTGGCGCTGACCGTAGACGTGATTGATTGCCTCAAGGATACGCTGCGGTGGCACCACCACGGGCATCACGTCGACATTCATCAACCCGCGAATATCGTCGAGCGCCCACAAGTCGAGCGGATCGGCCATCGCAACCACGACGGTGGTGCCCTCGCGACGAATCGGCAACAAACGGTGTTGTTTCAAGAACGAGATAGGCAGTGCCGTCGCCAGTTCGGTCTGTAGTTCGCCGATCTCAAGCTTGTCGCGATACGGAACGCCGACCTGGACTGCAACGCCGCGCAACACCGCAGGTTCTTCGGTCGCGCGTTGCCGAACCAACAATTCACCGATTCTCCCGCCTTCGTCCCTTTGCGTCTGCAATGCCTGAGCAAGCTGGTCGCCATTGACGGCACCCGCTTCGATCAAGATCTCGCCTAGTAAACGTTGTCGCATGTTGCTCTCAAATCAGGGCGTGGCCGTCAAAGTGTCGCCATCGAGCGGCTCGTCCGGAAGATGCGATTCCGAAACGGCAGCAACCCGTCGCTGAGGAATCCATCCAGTATCGTGCTCGCCAGAGGTCGCGGCCTTTGGCTCCGCTGCGGGTGGCTTACCCGATTCTGGCAACTCTATTGGCGTCGACTGGTGCAACTCGGTATCGCGCATTTGCATGATCGAATGTTCTTCGACTTCCATTTCGGAAATCGTTCGATTGATCTGCTCCAACATGCCGCGCTTCTTGCTGTAGTCGATCTCAGTACCGAACTTGAAGTCATCCTGGAACGCAGTGAATCGCTCGATGAACTCGCGACGCTCGCGCATCTTTTTCTCGACGACGCGGCGATGATCCGCAGGCTCGGCGATCACGTGCGGCGTAAGCGCAATGATGATGTTGGTTTTCTGGTGGGTGGTCCTTGTGTGACGGAAGAAGAAACCCAGAATTGGGATATCACCCAAAATGGGAACCTTTTGCACTGTCTCCGAGGTGCGATCGGACATCAAACCGCCGATCAAAACAGTCTGTTGGTCGCGGGTCACAACCGTCGTTTTCGCGGATCGCTTTGATGTCGCCGGACCCATGCCGTTGAAGTTCTCGGACACAATGTCGGAAATCTCTTGCTCGACTTCCATGCGGATCAGGTTGTGCTCGTTGACGCTCGGGACCAGCTTCATCTTCAACGCCACGTCCTGTCGCTGAATCGATACTGAAGGCAGAAAGCCACCTAAACCACCCGCTGCGCCGGCTCCACCACCAAAGCCACCGCCTTGAAACGCACCTGGGAACGGAAGGTTCTGTCCGACCGAAATTTCGCCCTCTTCGTTGTTGGTGATGATGAGGTAGGGATTCGACAACACGTTTACGTCGTTGTTATTCTGCAATGCCTGCAACAACACGCCGATGGATGGGATCTCGACTGCGGTGCCGAACACGCGGGTACTTGTCGAAGGCAACACAGGACCAAACAGCGCACCCGCAAGACCGTTCAAGGCATCGCCCGCAACCAGCGAAGCAGGCGAGAGCGTTTCCTTGGCACGGAAACCACCAAGCAATAGACTGTCATTGGCACCGTTGAGGCCGACCGGAGCACCGCCGTGAAACGCAACACCCACGTTTCGCGACTTGTCGAGCAAGACCTCCATGACGATGGCGTCGATGTAGACCTGCTTGCGCGGCTGATCAAGACGATCAATCACCTTGCGCATCGCCTGAAAGTCCTTCATCGACGACACAATGACAAGCGAGTTCGTGGGCCGGTCATAGTTGATGCGAACATCGCCCTCAAACAACTGATTCTCGGAAGACTCCTGTCCGGGCGCAGCCGAGGGACGGGGCGCAACCGGTGCGGCCGCAGCACCCCCTCGACTGGGGCGACCCATCGCGGAAATTGCAACCGGAACTCCCGTCACGGCACCAAGTGTCACGGCAAGTTCGTCGCAGTTCGCATGCTCACAGTAGTAAATGTGAACGCGGTCGAGACCGTCGTCACCGAGCGGCACATCCAGCTTCGCGACCATCATTCGTAGCCATTCGTAAGCCCGCGGCTTCGCAACCACGATGAGATGATTGGTGCGCTCGACCGGGATCAACTTCGTGATCCTCATGTCGCGCTCAAGGCTTGGTTGTGACAGA
>JAYUPZ010000096.1:0-2243 GCA_043759805.1 Myxococcales bacterium
GTTTTCGCAAGTTCACGTGTGCGTTCGGCGCTTATCGGCGGAATCTATCGCGTCCCGACCAATGCGCAGAGCCGCGGCGTTGGCAACCTGTACGCCTCCGGTTTTTCCAATCCTTATGCCCCGGTGTGGCTCGCCCCGCTGGCACTTGCCAATAGCGTTTCCGTGACCCGCGCCTTGACCTTGCACCTTAGCAGCGTCGCACTTTTTTCGCGCTCCGATGATTCTGATCAAGATCATCTGAGCGTCGGTCAAAGCGTTTTTGCCGAATGGCGCACCCGCGGCAACTTCGCCGCACGCATGCACGCAGGGCTAACCGGCGTTTTCGTGCAACCCGTCGCCCATACCGCGTTGTCGTTTGCCTACAACGGTCGATACGTTCTACTTGCAGCTGGTCTCGGCCGTCGATACGCGTTCGAGGGCGAGCAAAGCAACTTCGTAATGCTTGATGCATCGTTGGTGTTCGAATGAAGTCGGCCCTTGCACTGTTGCTCGGCCTTGTGGCCGCGTGTGACGCTTCCTACGGCGGATATCTCGGTGCGGTTCCCATCAAGGACGTGAATGGCGACAGACCGGTGCAAGTTTACCTTGGCATCGACGGTGTTTCCGTTGCGGCCTTCGAGGGTGCGCGATCCCAGGGTGCCTTTGCGGGTTGGAACGATACGCAACTGGTTGCGAACTTTCCTGCGGTCTCGGACTACGCCTGGATGCGCATGTTGCGCGTGGGTTCGATGCACGGCTACGATCTGCAATACTTCGATCGCAAGGCCAATCGCCTTGTGAATGAAGGGCTTTCCGGCGTCCTTGAGCATCCGTTGCGCGGCGGACTGTACGATCCGTTGCCGGTCTATCGACGCTTCGACTTCATGGGCGATGGGGCATCGTGGACGGTCAACGGCTATGCCGATCCGGAGGCTGCCTTGCCGAGTACGCTCGATGAATTGTTCCATATCGTCGCCACCCGAGGTCGCCAGAAATCGGTGCTGCTGGCCTATCTCATGAATGTGGACGCGGTTTCACATCAGGGCGGGTTACCGAAGGCGATCCAGATGCTGGTGGAGATCGATCGTCGTATTGCCGAGTTTCAGGAACGTCATCCGGGCCGATTCGAGTTCACCTTTTTCACGGATCACGGCAACGCCCATCAACAGGCTGAATTGGTCGATCCGACGGAACTGCTGCGCCAGGTGGGCATCGCGCCCGTCGATGCGCTGGATGAAAACGCTACACAACTACAGGCTGTCGCTGTTGTACACGTGCGGGTGAACTTCGTTGCGTTGCACACGCGCAAGCAAGATGCCTTGGCGGTGGCGGAACACAGCTCTACCCATCGCTGGGTGGATCTGTCTTTTGCGCCGATGGAAAACCTTGCCTCCGAAAACACAGACTGGCGACGCTTCGGCCTATGGCGGCGTGGACAACGGTATGCCTTCTCGCGTGCGCAGGATGGCCGAATTCGAATCGAAACACCCTCGCAATGGCAATGGTTGCAGCCCGATTGGCCGACCTCGGCGGCACTTGGTACAGAGACACTCGAACTGACGCGCGACCAGGGGTTCGCTGCGACGATCAACGGTCAATATCCCGATTTGTTTGCACGGGTGGCGACGGCGTTCACCGATCCGACCGCAATCGAACCCGCCGACGTGTTGTTGTCGATGCCCGACAACGTGACATCCTTCGGATTCCATCTACCCGGCACCGGGGATCACCTGGCAGTCGACGGATTTCACGGTGCCATGACGCGCGGATCAAGCATGGGTACGTTGGCCTCACAGCGTCATACGTTTAAGGGCCCGGTCCGAGCAGACGATCTGCTGGACGTGCTCATCCCTTTGCGCGACCATCTGGCGGTTTCGAGATAGGCGCTGGCGCCGGAATTACCTCAATGCGCTCGCCGGGTCCGCTGTCGCATCCTTCTGATACCATGTAGCGACCGAAATACACGACCCGTTGTGCCTCCGGCAATGCGAATACGGCCGCTGGCTCCGCACCTTTCAAGTTGGAAGGGAAGGAGCCCAGAACGGCATCGCCACGCATCATTCGTATGACGTCTCGATCGGCAACAAGGCTCATATTCCATGCTTTCAGCTCTGCCCTGCGCTCGGAACGCTCGGGGGCAACCGGCTTGAACTCCGCCTTGTGATTGCCAGGGGCTGAACGAAAACTGAACGCCGAGAGGACCTCACTCAGCCGCTTGACCCTGTTCTCGGTCACTTCCCGTGTCAGCGGCGCCAAGTTGCCGT
>JAYUPZ010000097.1:0-4842 GCA_043759805.1 Myxococcales bacterium
GAAACAAACCCAATTGCGAGATCCCTTGGGTCATCGGACCGAACGGCGTAAGAACGCCCAAGGCCGGTTGTTTTTAGATGCTGTGCTTCATTTCAAACCTTGCTTTTCGCGTTTGCGTGGCGGTCGCGGTAACCGTCATAGGGTTGACTTTGACGTCGCCCGTTGCCGCGCAAGATCCCGCGTGCATCAAGGCGTACGAAGACGTGCAGGTGCTTCGTCGCGAAAGCCGATTTATTAATGCGCGCGATGCCGCCGTTACGTGCGCGTCCGGTTGCCCACCGGTACTCGCAAGAGATTGCGCCACATGGATAGGCGAGCTCGAAGCCGCAATTCCACGCGTCTTGCTCGAAGCGCGTGATGGCAACGGCACCCCGCTGGTTGATGTGCAGGTAACCATCGACGGCAAACCGGCCGTTCAAAAATTGCAAGGCCGTGCCATCGAAGTGGATCCGGGGCCACGCACGTTTGTGTTTGCCACGGCGGGCGCGACAAGCGTACGCATACAAACGGTGGTGGTTGAGTTCGAGAAGAACCAACGGGTTTCAGCTCAGTTTGCCGATTTGTTTCCGCACACGCGCAACGCCGCTCTGCCTGCTGCCACATGGATGTTCGCGGGCGCGAGCGCGGCTGCGGTCGGAACCGCCGCGGTGTTTGGCACCATGGCCTGGTCGCTTCGGCAGGATCTTGAAAAACAGGGATGTGCTCCCGACTGCCCCGGTGCCGAAGTGGCCCGCCTCGGACGATTGGCAACCATCACAGACGTGTCGCTTGGCATTGGTATCACTGCGGCCGTCGGCGCGGTGGCTGTTTGGCTTGTCACGCGACCCGTTCCAAGTCGCAAACCCACCAATCTCAGTCTGCACCAGCGGTTGGCACCTCGGGTCTTCTCAGCCCCAACGGCAGGCGGCGCAATGCTGAACACGGCGTGGGCTTGGTGAGCGCACCGCGGACCTGTGCAAAGTTGCGTAGCTGAATCGATCCGCACAGGGCAAGGGACTCGCATACACCAAAAACCGCCGCTTCCGCGTGGCACGGTCGTGCTGTAGAGCTTCACGTGAACAAAAGCCAATTCGCAGGTGTATGGTTCTTTTCAAGCATCGCGGCGTGTGGCGGCGACATTCACGGAACCACGGATGACGACGCCGTTGCAGTTGCCGACCCGAAGGGCGTCACAGGTGCAGGCAACGTCAAAGCAATCCCGGATGAGCCTGCCTTGGTGTCCGATGTCGGCATCCTCGATTGCCCCACCGTCGACTATCCCGGCACCACGTCCGCCACAGTGAAGCTCTCGGCCAAATTTCAGCGCAACTGTGGTACGTGCCACGGCGGCTCGGGCGAAGGCACAGGCCCATATCCCGCATTGCCCGGCAAACTCAGCAAAGCCGAATTCATCGCCACAGTGCGAGCGGGCACCAACAATATGCCGAGTTTCTCTCCGACCCTCATGGAAGACCGAGCGCTTGATCAAGAAAATGCACTACTGGCTCGAAAACAGCCTCCCCACGGGCGGCACGAACTTTCCCCACCGCACGTACCATCGGCCGTTCCTCATGGGCGTCACGATGGTCAAGCGTGCCTTACCGCGGGCACCGGCCAGGGCGAATGGATTGCAAGTCTTGAAGCTGCGGCAAAAACGTCCGGTAGCGATGCGGCCTTGCTGGCAAACACTGCCCAACTCGCGCGCGAAGTGCTTGAGCTGCTTACCAGGGCACCAGCGAAGCCGGCCCCCGAAGGCTACAACTTCGGTCAGTGAACGTTGCTTTCCCACGACCTGCCGCACCGCCCGTGACGTCGGCTCTCGCTTCCGGCTCCTTGGCGGAATCTTTTTCATGCGACGATCGGACGCAAGGGCTGTCAGCTTGTTATGAACAACCTCCATTCCCCCTCAAAACTCGGCACACGCGGCTCCCTCCGCTTGGGCTTATTGCCCACGCTTGCTGTCGGTTGTATCGCAGCACTTTCCCTCCCCGGCTGCGGGGGCGATTTTGCTGACGACGGCAGCGAAGGTCTCACGCCCGAACCGTCAACCAAATCGACAGCGTTGGAGATTCGTGGCGTTGACAACCAGGTCCTGGAATTGCCCGCCCCGGCCATGCACGCTCTCGTCCAAAATTTGCAGGAACAGGGCAACCTCGACACCCTCTCTCGTCTCGGTCGTTCGTATGACCTGGAAAGCGGCACCCTCCTCCGGCCCCGTGCGAAGCCAATCGCTACCAATGTCGAGGGGGCGATTACGCCACTGGCCTACCAAACGGATTTTGACGATTCGTTAAGGTACGAGTGCAAAAGCGAATCGAACAATCCCTGCAGCTTCTGGGATTCCCTTCTCGGTTGCGCATCCAATCCGGCTTTTGGCTGTTCTGGTGGGCCGTTCGCGAATGGCCGGTACGCGGGTGGCCCGGGGCTTAACATTCGTTACATCCGTCTCTTCACGGGAGCGAATCCCGATCCCGACGGTCCGACACCTGCGGTCTGGTACCGCTTCAAAGACATCGACGGCGTGTTCTCTCCTTGGACCAACCAGCGCAGAGCCGGGCCGACCAATCGCAATCGCGATTTGGTTGGATTGCAAATGGCGTTGGATGACCATAGCTGGAACATCCAGTACGGCGTGAAAGCACCCGAGTTCCCAGAAGATCCTTGGAACGGCAAGTGGAAGTGGGCATTCGGCGGCGGCCAAATGGCTGGTGACGCTGGCTTCCCCTTCGAAGAATTCGTCATCTACGTTTACCGTTTCGTCGACAGCGGGGTGGTGCTTTAAGAAGCGGCCTCACCGACGGCGAGCGACACGGCCCGGTGCAATCGCGCCGGTCGAAATCCACCTCCACACAGCCTCCACCGGGCCGTTCTTATGCCGGCGCAGCCAGGCGTTGCTCAATGCGACCTGCGCCGCGTAAATGACGATGCCCAATGCGGCGACGGGTGCGGATCCCCAAATGCCGTACTGGCCAAAGCCGTAGCCGTAGAAAACCATGCCGAAAACGACGCTTTGGCCCAGGTAGTTCGTCAGCGTCATGCGTCCCAGGCGCGCGATCGGCCGAAGGATGTACGCTCCTCGAACCGTGGTCGCCAACAGCAACAACCCGGCAGCGTAGGCAAGGGCGAGTCCGACGATACCCACGGTGTTCGCCACCGCCCACCAGTGTCCAAGATTGCCACCGGTCGTTACGGCGTACACCTCGGTCGCAGTACCCGCTCCCCCGACGAGGAACATTGCGAGCCCGACCGTGTAGAACAAGCGTCGGTGGTGCTCAGGCTGTCGCATCCAGCCGAGTCGCCAGGTGGCCATGCCAAACAGCACCATTCCGAGCGTTCGCGGGATCGATCCGACCAGGAGCGGAAATATCGTTTCGCGCACCTCAGTCAGCCGATACCGAAAAATTTCCGTGAAAGAGCCGTGTGCGTACACATCCATAGCCTGATGAATGGCCCCGTTGACATTCACGCCGTGCGCAGGGACTGGAAGCGGCGGAACGGCGAAGTGTGCCAACATCGCGAGGATTGAAGCGACAAGCAACACGCGCGGACGCATGTTGCGTAGAGGGATGAGAACGAGGCCAAGCAAGCCGTAGAGTGTGAGGACGTCGCCCGAGAAGAGGAAAAATAAGTGTATCACCCCGATCACTGCGAGCGCTCCGAAGCGGCGAATGAAGAACACGGCAGGGCGTTCGAGTGATGCTTGTGCTGCGATTCCGACTCCGAACAACATTGCGAAAACCGTAAAAGCCTTCGATTCGATTCCCACACCGACGATCCAGTCGGCGGCGTGATTCAACACCCCGCTGTGGGTGTGGAATCGAGACAACCAGGCCAGTAGGGGCACTCGGAATTCGCTGACCAGATTGACGAGGAGGACGCCCAGAAGCGCCGTACCCCGCAATATGTCGAGTGCTTCCGTTCTATTACCCGGCGCGAATGGGCGTTGGATCATAGGAAACATAAGAGCGGTACACTGTCGATCACGATACCCCGGAGACCCCGGATTGCGGTCCGAGAGTAAACCTACGTAGGATTTGTGGCTTTGGACCGGTGTCCCTTCGGGGCCGCCGTGGGACACGGCGACTTAGACGCTACCCTCGAACGCCTATTGCCGTGGTCGTGCTTTGCGTGGGGGTGAAGTCATCGTTTTTAGACTCGGCCTTTTTTTGCGCCCAACCCCAAGCCTTAGCCACCCACAGTACTAACCCTTTCTGAACGTCGTCTACAAAACGCACGTCCACTTCTCTAACCGTAATCAGCGAGTCAAGCATCTTCACCGCCTCTTCGCACTCGTCCGTGGACGGACCAGAAACGGTCATACTGCGCAACACCTCATTCGTTTGAACCTGTTTCTTGCAGATCCCAGCGGTGCTAAGAAGCTTATCCGCCATTTCAGAAGCCGCTTTGCGCCGAAGGCTCTGATCCTTGCGTACCCAAGCTTCGCGATACCGCTGCAGGATCGCTGAAGTGTATGCCTCCTTCCATTCCTGTTCGGTCAGCGTGGTACCTCGGCGGACTTTCATAACGAAGGGGGTCGTCATGAGCAGAACGTATCACTAGTTCCAGGCCCCACCATAGTCATTTGTGTCTCAGGATTGCGACACGCTCTACCGCAGCGTTTAATACCGCTCCCGGCTCCGGTCGAACAGAGACCGACATCAGCCGAACCGCTCGGTTCTTTTTACGCTTCGCTGCGCCGTCGCTTCTGAGCAATCGGTAGCACCAATTCTCCAGGTCCTTGGTTCTCAGCGCTTCTCGCCGCACAAACTCCGGTTTACTCACCCCGACCGTCGAAACCGTTCTACAATATGAACCCATCGTGCTCGGTTTTCTTCTCGTGCCGTCATTTCGTCGAGTCTGCAT
>JAYUPZ010000098.1:0-10098 GCA_043759805.1 Myxococcales bacterium
GCTGCTCGGGCGCAGGGTTGCAAGGACGTCTGGTGGGATCCGGGTATCGGCTTCGGCAAAAGATTGGAGGAAAATCTTGCGCTCATTCGACAGGTGGCGGCGATGAAGACGGCACTCGGTTGTCCTGTGATGGTGGGGGTTTCGCGCAAACGTTTCATAGGAGAGCTGACGGGACGCCCCGTAGACGGCCGTGCTTTTGGGACCGCAGCGGCCGTTGCCAGCCTCGTTTGGTCGGGGGTGGACGCAGTGCGGGTCCATGACATTCCTGAAATGTCGGACGTGGTGGACGTAGCCTCAGCCCTCGCAAGGCTCTAAGCCGGCTTCTTTACCAACCGGACGGGCGCGCTAGACTGAAAAGATTCAATATGACGATACGCAAACTTTTTGGAACGGATGGGATTCGCGGGGTTGCCAACCAGTACCCCATGACGGCCGAGGTCGCAATGCGGCTTGGGATGGCAGTGGCGCAACGATTCCGTAGCACGGATCGACGCGGCCGAATCGTCATCGGCAAGGATACCCGTCTGTCGGGCTACATGCTGGAGAGCGCCCTCGAAGCAGGGATCGTCGCGGCCGGAGCCGACGTGATGTTGGTGGGACCCTTGCCCACGCCCGGGATCGCTTTTATTACCTCGTCGATGCGGGCCGATGCGGGCGTAGTCATCAGCGCTTCGCACAACCCCTATCAAGACAATGGCATCAAGCTCTTCGCAGCCGATGGGTTCAAATTGCCCGACGAGGTTGAGCTGGAGATCGAGCAATCGATGGCGGGCATCCTTGATGGTGAGACGACGTTTGCCGCCGCGAGCGATGACATTGGGAAAGCGTTTCGCATTGATGATGCCGAAGGTCGGTACATCCAGTCGCTGAAGAACGCCTTTCCCAAACAATTCACGCTCGACGGCGTACGCATTGTGGTGGATTGCGCCAACGGAGCGGCTTATCAGGTTGCACCGCGGGTGCTCCAGGAGTTGGGTGCGGAGGTCATCGATATTGCCGCCGAACCGAACGGCCGCAACATCAACGACCGCTGCGGCGCCTTGCACCCCGAAAATGCGGCGGCGCAGGTTCGGCACACACGCGCCGAGATTGGCATCTCCCTGGATGGCGATGCCGACAGGGTAATGTTGACCGACGAACATGGTCAGGTCGTCGACGGCGATCAGATCATGGCTATCCTGGCGACGCGATTGTTGAAGATGGGTGCGCTTCCCGGCGCAACGCTGGTTGCAACCGTGATGTCGAATCTTGGTCTTGAGCGTGCAATCGAAGCACAGGGCGGCAAGCTTTTACGGACCGCGGTGGGTGATCGCTATGTGGTCGAGGCGATGCGGGCCGGCGGATTTACGCTGGGCGGAGAACAATCGGGACACGTCGTCTCGCTGCAACACGCAACCACCGGTGACGGGATCGTTGCCGCCTTGATGGTGCTGGCTGTGATGAAGCAGGAGGAAAAATCGCTTTCCGAACTTGCCCGTGTGATGACACGATATCCACAGGTATTGAAGAACTTCAAGGTCGAAAAAAAGACCCCGATAGAGGATCTGCCGCGGGTTCAACGGGCCATCGCCGATGTCGAGAATCAGCTCGGTTCCGAGGGGCGCGTGCTGGTCCGCTATTCAGGCACCGAATCGAAGGCCCGCGTCATGATTGAAGGCATCAATGAATCCTCCATCAATGCGCAAGCGGACGAGATCTCTCGCGTGATGCAGTCCGAACTGGCGGGAGTCTGAACGCATGGCGCGTGCCGTTCGTCTCCACGTCAACATCGATCACGTTGCCACTATCCGGCAGCAACGGGACACGAAGTATCCGGACCCCGTGGCAGCGGCGATTCTATGTGAACTTGCCGGTGCCGACGGCATCACGGTTCATTTGCGGGAGGATCGCAGGCACATCCAGGATCGCGACGTTCGAGTATTGCGTGACACGGTTCGGGTTGTCTTCAACCTTGAGATGGCACTGACACCCGAAATGTTGGACATCGCGTGCGCCATTAAACCGGACGTGTGCACCCTCGTTCCCGAGCAGCGACACGAACGAACGACCGAAGGCGGACTCGACGTACTGGGGGCAGGGACGTCTTTGCGCAACGGCGTGGCTCGTCTACGAGAAGCAGGGATTGATGTGAGTCTGTTCATTGATCCAACACCGGCCGCGGTTGAGGCATCCAAAGACGTGGGCGCCAGCACCGTCGAACTGCACACCGGTGACTACTGTCACGCGCCGTTGCTCTCGCGCGCATCGGATGAAGAGCTGACGCGTCTCTGCAAGGCAGCAGAGGCTGCAGACGCACACAAGCTCAAACTCGCAGCCGGCCACGGGTTGGACTACGTGAACGTCGCCCGCGTGGCAGCGTTGCCAGGACTCGAAGAGCTGAACATCGGCCATGCCCTGGTGGCACGGGCCGTTCTCGTTGGCATGGATGCGGCGGTGCGTGAAATGCGAAACGCCATCGCTGCCGGTGTGCGGTCCGGGGCGCAATAAAATGTCCCTGGTACTGACAGCCGAACAGCTGCGGTATTCGGATAAGTGGGCCGTCGAAACCCTCGGGCTGCCTGGCATGGTGTTGATGGAAAACGCCGGGCGCGGCGTGGTACGTATGATTCAACGCAAACTCAAACTTTCGGGCGAAACGGTCCGAAATACCAGGGTAGCTGTGGTCTGCGGGGCAGGCCAGAATGGCGGCGACGGATTTGTCATTGCACGGCACCTGGCGATCGCGGGCTCCGAGGTTCGGGTTTTGATGGCCTTGCCAGATGCTGTGCTTTCGGGCGATGCCCTGACGAACCGCGATGTTCTGTTGCGCATGGGCGTCTCCATTGAGGCGTGTTCGTCCGACGATACGGAAAAGACCTGGACCCATCGCCTGCACGGCGCGCGCGTCATTGTGGATGCCATCTTTGGAACCGGGCTTTCACGACCCGTCGCCGGCATCCCTGCCATCGCGATTGCCGCCATGAATCAACACAAGCTTGCCATGCGTGTAGCGGTCGATATCCCCTCCGGTTGCGATGCAGACACGGGACGTGCGCTGGGCATCGCGGTGCAAGCGCATCACACGGGAACCATCGCCGCTCGAAAACTGGGGCTTTCTATCCGTCCCGACGCGCCAACGGGTGATGTCGAGGTTCTTTCACTGGGCGTACCGCTTCACACTCCGAGCGATCGCGGTCCGTATGCACACTGGCTCGAAACCGAGGCGATCCGTGGATTGGTGCCGCGACCACCGCTTGGCGCGCACAAGGGAACGCGGGGTCACGTGTTGTTGCTCGCGGGGTCCCCCGGCAAGACCGGAGCGGCAACGTTGTGCGCCCGATCCGCGCAACGGGGAGGGGCAGGGCTAGTCACAATAGCGGTGTCTGCCTCCATGCGGGCCGAGATGGATGCCAAGGTACAAGAGGCGATGACCATCGCCGTGGACGCGACCGATCCGGGCGCAGTTGTGGCCAGGTTCTCGAATTATGCTGCGGCAGCGGTAGGTCCGGGTATGGCAACGGATTCTTCCTGGAAGGCCGTTGTGTTACAGTTGGTTCGAGATGTCGCCCGACCTCTTGTGGTGGACGCCGATGCACTGAACCACCTTGGATCGGCGTTCGGATCCGAACTTGCGAACGCCGCGGGGCCAAGAATTGTCACGCCCCATCCGGGCGAAGCCGCGCGTTTACTTGCCACGACCACCGCCGCCATTGAGGCGGATCGCGCTGGTGCCGCTCGTCGACTTGCCCGCGAAGGCAACTGCGTCGCGGTGCTTAAAGGTGCACGCACGTTGATCGCCACTCCGGATGGCACCTTGTTCATCAATCCTGCCGCCGATCCTGCCCTTGCCACCGCGGGCAGTGGCGATGTGTTGACGGGGTTGATCACAGCGCTTTGCGCCCAGGGTCTTTCAGCCGTCGACGCGGCCTGCGTTGGCGTCTTTGTTCATGCTGCCGCAGCGACCGATGCGCGGGCCAAACTCGGCACCGGCAATCTCATCGCCGGTGACTTGCCCGAAGCAATCGCGCGTTGGATCGGATAGCAAGCGCATCGTCAAGTTTTCCACCACAACGACTGGATGTTCTGTTTTTTGCGCCAGCACTGGTTTTCCCGTGAGATGGAGCGATGGATCCATCTACCCTGGTCGGTCGCCGTGACAGCTGGCGAGGACTTGATGCTGCACTTGAGCGCGCCATCCGATTTGATGCTCCGCAGTTCGCAACGGTGATTGGACCATCCGGTAGCGGCAAGACTTTGTTGTTGGATACGTGGTTGCGCGATGTCGCGGCCCGTGGACATTATCGCACCGTAAGAGTGGCCTGCAGTCGACACGGTCGCGGATCATCGGCCCCTTCGGCCCACGTTGATCGCCGATCCCTCGTTGGCATCTGGCTGCGCGAACGTTTCGGATTCGATGATTCCCTGGATCGCGAATCGGCGTTGTCCATGTTTCGCGCGCAGTTGCAGGCCGTTTTTGGTGACCGGAGGGTAACCGAGATTGCCGCCTTCCTCGCACCCTATGTGGGGCTTGATATTCCAAGGGGCCCGCTTGCTGTTGCGCTCACAGAGCGACCCGGCCACGATGGAGACGAACTTGTTCGAGCCGTGCTCGCCCGTTTCCTGGAAGAAGATGCACGGGATACGCCTCAGATCGTGGTGCTTGAAAATGTCGATGCTGCGGATGAAAGCTCGCTCGATCTTATCGAAAGTTTGGGACGCGAACTGGGACAGGCACCCTTGCTTGTTGTTTGTTCCGCGCGCCCCGAGTTGCGCGTGCGACGTCCCGCGTGGGGACGACAAGGTGGCAGTTTTGTGCGCATCGAACTTGAGCCGCTTGGTCGCAACGACATGGCCGAAATAGCCCACAACCTTACAGATCCTGCCGCGTTTGGCGCTAATGGACTCGAGCCGCTGCTCGCACGCGCCAAGGGCAACCCGGGACAACTTGTGCAATTAATTCGCACCGGTCTACAAACGGATCTGACGCAACCGGGATTGCACAGCCACATCGTACCGACAGCGAACGAAAACGCTGCATTGCGCATCGCCGAGTTGACGCCTGCCGAACGAGAGCTGTTGGGCAGGGGTGCTTCGTTTGGCTCGTTGTTTTGGACCGGCGGTCTTGTGGCGCTTGGCCGCATCGGGACGCGTCCGATTGATCCCACGACGGTATTCGCACCGGATCCCTCCATCGATGATGTCCGAAATATGTTGGCCGAACTCGAGATGCGTGGATTCGTCATGCAGTTGCCCGAGTCGTCGCTCTCTGGCGAAACCGAGTGGAGCTTCTGCCATTCTGCCGAACGCGCGTTGCTCGGAGGTCTCGTTGATCCCGAAGTCATGCGTCGACGCCGGTTGTTTGCAGCCCAGTGGCTGGAAGGGCGCGTTGGCGCGGAAGATCTTCACGAGCGTTTTGAGTTACTCGGCACCTTGTTCGAGGGGGGTGGCGACAACCGACGAGCCGGCGAGTGCTACGTTATGGGTGGCACCCGCGCCCACGATGAAGGGCGTTTCGAAGAGGCGAGAACCCTGTATTTGCGCGGCGTTAGGCTGCTGGATCTCGACGATTCCGTTTACAAAATGGACGCCTTGCACAAGCTTGGTGACTTGACCTCGCGCATGGGCCGAGCGCGCGAATCGCTTGCGCACTTTTCCGAGATGCTTCAAATCGCCTGGCGTCTGGATCTGCCTGCCAAGGGTGGCGCGGCCCATTGCCGCATCGGCCGATTGCATCGCGGCCTCGGCAGTTACAACGTGGCGTTGCGTCACCTTGAACTCGGGCGTGTACTTTTTGATCTCGCAGATGACGAAGCCGGTGTTGCAGGCTGCCTCGACGATTTGGGCCGCGTCGCAATGTTGTTGGGCGACGTCGACGAGGCGATGAAACGCCATCGATCAGCACTGGCCATAAGAGAAGGCCTTGGCGATGATCGCGGTCGCGCCTTGACCGTCTCGTGGTTGGGTCTGTGTGAGATGCAACGGGGCGAACTATTGGCCGCCGAACGTTGTTTCAAAGCCGCGCTTGAGCTCTCTCGACGCGCAGACAATCCCCAGGGAATTGCATTCGCATTGATGGATCTTGCGAGCGTCGAACGTGAAATGCGCAGGCCTGATCGCGCGCATATTTTGCTTCAAGAAGCCAAGACGCTGGTGCATTTGCTCGGCGAGCCACTGACGGAGGCTCACCTCGGCATTCAAATTGGAGAATGTTTGCTGTTGATGGGACAACCCACCGCAGCAGAACCCGAACTACTGGTGGCACGGGATCTGGCGACGCGATTTGGAACCAAGCGGCTTATGTCGCAGGCGCAACGGGGCCTCGCCGAGGCCCATCTACTCCGGGGCGATGCCGTTGGTGCCCGCGATCTGGCCGAAAAGGCCCTGGAGATCGCAGAACAAATCGAAGTGCCTTCGTTGACTGGCGCCGCTCTGCGGGTGATGGCCAGTGCTGAGTCGGCCGGCGCTCCGGGAGATTCGCAACGGGGAGGGCCGCGCGAACTCTTTGACCGAGCCGTTCAAGTGCTCGGGGAGCGGGGCTCTGAGCTCGAGCTTGGCCGCGTGCTTTCCGCCTATGCCGAGTTCGAACAGAACACCGGACGCGACCGTGCGGCCGACGAGTTGCGAATCGCTGCAGCTGGAATCCGGGCGCGCTCCTGGAACGACGATAGCGTCGGTCTCTTCGACCGCGTGTAGACTGACGGCGTGGTTTCCCTCTCGGTACTCCTCTACATCCAGGCTAACCTGGTGACGGTACAGGCTTCGCCGGACGATGGCTGTCCCACGGGACCTCAGGTTGCTGATGCCCTTGCGCTGCGCGTTCCAGGTTTGGTGGTCGACGCGCTGCCACCGCGGACTCAGTCTGAAAACGCCACAGCCGAGCTCGCCGAGGGACTTGTGTTGCGTTTGGCGAGTAAAGACAACGTACTGACGGTTGAACTTGTGGATCGGGCAGGGCAGGTACGGCTTGTGCGCCGGTTGCCGCAATCCCCCAAAGTCACACCTGTAACTTGCGCCGCCCTTGCCGACACCGTTGCCCTTGTGGCGTTGCGGTTTTTGACCGAACTCGGTGTGGTCGTGGGTGAACTGCCGGCTCAACAGCCGCCACATGCAACACCGCCGCCCGCGTCGCTCAGTGATCCTAAAGTTAGACTTGAAGAAACCGTTGTAATCACAAATAAGATCCCGCCAAACGCCGCGCCCATTCTTGCAGAAACACGTCGCATTGAACTCGATCTCGCGTTCGGTGGACGAACCGGCCGAACCGCGCTGGGGTCGATCGAGGCTGCGCTATCGGCACGTCGACTCTCGACGGGAATCGCTCCCTGGTTGGCCGAGATACGGCTCACCGCAAATGGTTCGGAACCGCTGCATTGGCAGAACGCTGACCAATCTGATGGCTCCGGCTCCCTGTCGAGCTACGGCCTGGAAGCTGCGTTTGGTAAGCGCTGGGTTGGATCCGACGCACGCCATGCGTGGGATCTGGCCGGATGGGCCGGAGTTCAATGGCTCCGTCTCCGCGAATCAGGCCCCGCAGAGCGGGTTGAATCTGCTTCCGAAGGCGCCGCTGGAGTCCAGGTGGCCTGGTCGCTTTCGATCAGCGAACGGCTCTTCTTGCGCCTCGGAGCACGGGTTGGCGTAAACCTAACGCGACATGTCGTGGAAGGACCCGACGGGTTCATTTTTGACACGTCGCGCTTTCGCGGTGCCGCAAATGTTGGCGCCGGTGTACGATTTTGATGAAAACGCGAACGCCGCGTCTCATACCCTTCCAGTAACCCGGCAGAACCATCTTGGCAGTCGATCTTCACAGCGTCCGAACCGAATCCGCCCGCGGGGACGCAGAGGATTTGGTTGGCGATGAAAATGACTCGGCGTTGGTCTCCCGATGTTGCGAGGGCGATCATCGTGCGTGGCGAGCACTCTATGACCGCCATTTTCGGTCGGTCTTTCGCTTCGTCAGTTCACTCGGCGTTCCGTTCTCCGAACGCGAAGATGCGACCCAGGATGTGTTCATTGCGATCTATCGTAGCTTGCCCAGCTTTCGGGGCGACGCGCGCTTTTCAACCTGGGTCTATCGCATCACGGCCCGCCACGTTTCTCGTCTGGCACGGCGGCGAAGGGCGAGGGACATGCTGGGCATGTTGCTGCTCCGCGAGCCGACCCGAAACAGTCCGCAGGATCTGGCCGAGCAACACAGCGACGCGGACTTCGTGGATCGGTTGCTGTCGCGATTGAATCCAAAGAAACGAACCGCGCTGGTGTTGTTTGAGGTGGAAGGGCTTTCTGTCGACGAGATCGCCCAGATCGTGCAGTGCCCCGTGAACACCGTCTGGTCGCGCATACATCATGCCCGCTCCGAGCTTGCCAAACTTGCCAGGTTGGCGGTTCGCGATGATCTGAGGCCCGCCACTTCGATCCAGGCGGAGGGCGAAAAATGAGTGACCTTCGTTCGGACGCGCAATGGCAGGATGCCTTGCAGAAAGATGCGGATCCCGCCCTGCACCGACTTGGTGATGGCCTTCGTGCTTCCCAGTCGCGTGGCGCGGATGAGATTTTGCGGCGTCGCATTTGGAGCCGCGTTGCAAGTCCGCCGCCCCAACGGCAAAGCGGTCGCCGAACGGGTGTCTTGGCTCTATTGCTTTCAACGACGGCTGTTGCAGCAGGCGTGTATTGGTTCGTCGGACGGCCCGGGACCGGGTTGGAGGATCCCACCCCGATCGCCGCCCGCGCGACATCGCTGCGACCGACAGCGGTCGAAACAAAAAGCGAGATATTGCGGGAGCCAATCATCTTCGAGGAATTGCTCCGAACGGGGCCCGGCGAGCGGCTGGGCATTCACCTCGCCAATGGTACTCACGTGAATCTTTCGCCCGAGACGCACTTTCAGGTCAAGGCCATTGGGGCGCCCGAGTTGCAAGCGGGTCGCATCGGCCTGCAAGTTCCACCGCAACGCCCGGAGGTCCCCTTCGTCGTGATGGCGGGTCCCTATCGCGTTCGGGTCGTGGGAACACGCTTCTCCATCGAGCTGAATGCGGAACAGGTTTCCGTCGGCGTGATTGAAGGGGTGGTCGAGGTGGAACGCGACGGCCGTGTGGTGCGATTGCGTGCAGGGCAGTCCTGGTCAGGCGCGATCGCCGAGCCCCGTCGCGCAAACGTCGCCATCGCATCGACATCTGTTGAGACGGGTACGCAGACGCGAAAAGCACTGGCTGCGGGCGACGTGGAGGAAACACTGCGATTGTTATCCCTTCTGTCGCGCAAAGATGATCCCGCCGGCGAAAATGCCGTCTACGAAAGTGCGCGCCTGGTTCGCGATCGGCTCAAGCAACCCCGCGAGGCGTTGCGGATCTGGCGCAGCTATCGCACGCGTTTTCCGAACGGCATGTTGCGCGCCGAGGTCGATCTCAACATTGTGGAAACGTTGGCCCAGCTTGGCAGTCGCGACCGAGCACTTGTCGAGGCAGAGGACTTCTTGCAGCGCCATCCCGACAACGAGCGCCGGACAGAAGTAGAGGGGCTGGTCAAGGCCTTGCGAGGCGGCAGTGCGATCGAATCGCGTTAGGCGAATCGCATCACAAACACGGTGGGGCCTGTTCGCTCTGGCGTTGATTGGGTGTACGGAAACCCTGCGGGTCGGAGATCACAACGGGGGTTCACAAGGCGGCGCAAGCGGCCAGGCTTTGCAGCCGGACGCTCTCGGCAAAAGCGGAGGTCGCGGCGGCGGTCAGCAGAATCGTTGCGAACGCCGGGAACGCCTCTCGTTTCAGCGTGGGCAGGCCGTGTTGCTCATTGCGCTACAACGCTCGTCGTCCATGTTGTCACCCTTCGATGGTGAAACGCGTCTTGGGGCAGCCCACCGCGCGTTGCTTGCGGCGACGGCGGGGGTTCACTCTGCAATCGGCGTTGTCGATTTCCCGGCAATCACGAGCGATTGCGATGCACGACTCCTCTTGCCCCCGGGTGATGTGAGTCGGGATGGGACACTGCAAAGGGCGTTTCGATGCGAACTCCCATTTCAATACAACCGGTGTTTCGAAACGTCCGAGATGATTCCGACGGCCGAAGCACTGGACGAGGCGGAGCGCTTCTTTCGATCATTCGCGGACGGTTCGATTGAAC